>JAYVLW010000551.1:0-5528 GCA_043759315.1 Myxococcales bacterium | reverse complement strand
CTCGGCGCGCGCACGGTGCAGGCCTTCGCGGGCGCGACGGCCTCGGCCCACCGGTCGAGCCGGACGTACGCATCGGCGAGCACGGCGTCGAGCGCCGGTGGCTCCGCGAATCCCTCTGCCTTCGCGAGCGCGCGGACCTCGGCGACCAGGCGCACCGCGTCGTCGGCGCGGCCCTGCTTCGCCGCGACCCAGCCGAGCTGCACCGCGACCATCGAACGGGCGCGTGCATCCGGCGCCGCGGCGAGCGCGGCCTCGAGCACCGCGCGCGGCTCGGCCTGGCGCAGGAGGATGGTCTGCACGAGCGCCATGCCGTGCTCGTAGATCCGCTCCCAGGCTGGCCGCCGCGTCGAGAGCTTCGCGCCGGCGCCGACCTCGATCGAGGTCTCGGCGACGAGCGTGATCGGCTGCGGCTTGCACGCATCGAGCTCAACGTCGCGCGTCCGTCGCGCACCGATCACGAAGGCGCGGCCTTCGGGGGTCGTCGACGCGTCGCACGCCGCCCTCTGCATCGCGAGCGTACGGCTGCGATGGCGCAGGCGCGCCGTGACCGAGAGCGGCAGCTGGGATGGTGAGAGGTTCGCCGGAACGCCGAACGCGTAGCGCACCGCCTGGGCATCGCGCGGGCCGATCGTCAGCGTGGCGACCTGGCCGCGGAACTTCGAGATCTCGTGCTCGTCGAGCACGCGGCCATCAGCGTCGACGACGAGCGTGCGCAGCACGTGGGTGTCCTGATCCGCGGCATCATGTGCGTGGGTCAGGCCCGAGGCGGCGAGGCGGCGACCGCGACGATCCGCGACCTCGACCTCGACCCACGTGTCCTGCGCGTCGAGGATGCCGCCCGGGAACCGGTGCCCCACGAGCAGGTTCCGGATCACCACGTCGAGCTCGAGCTGCGTGCCCGCGACCACGGGCGCACCATCGGCCGGCATGTGCCATGCGCTCGGCACGCCGGCCGAGATCACGCGCGCGCCGGCGACGTCGATCGAAGCGGCGCCCTCGAGCTTCGCCTGCGTCAGCCGGAGCTGTTCGGCGTCGCCGCGCATCGACGCCATCCAGGTGTGCCCACCGACGAACCGGTGCGATGCGATCGTGCCCTTCTTCGCGCCCAGCTCCTCGGCGGAGGCGGGGGTGCGCTCCATGTGGCACTGGATGCAGTTCTGTTGCTCGACCCTGTCCATGCGCGCGAGGCCGTTGCCGGTGAACGCCGAGCTGCGCCACTGCCCCGGTTCGTCGACGCCGACGAGGTGTACCGGGAGATCCATGTCGGGCGAGAGAAACCCACGGTGGCACGAGGCGCAGAGTCCGGCGTCGAGCTTGGTCGTGACCTGTCGCTTGTGACGCGCGATCGAAGCGGCGTTGCCGAGCTGCGGCGCGTCGATCGTGGTCGGATCCCACACGTAGCTCGCGTTGCCATCGGCGGTGGCGGAGGTGACGCCGTGGCACAGCCGGCACGACACGCCGGAGTGGGCGCGCAGGTCGTCGGCGCGGATCGGAGCGCTGCTCGTCATCATGCCGTCGGCGAGCAGCGGGAGGTCGTGGCAGCCGCCGCAGTGCTGGCTCGGCACCTTGCCCATCTCGGCCCGCAGCCGCTCGACGTTCACGCGGTAGAGCGGATTCCCGAACGACGCGAAGGAGTGCGCGCTCGACGACCACTGCGCCGCCGCATCTGGATGGCAGGTCGCGCAGCTATCGACATCGGAGAGCAGCTCGCCGGCGGTCTGCTCGCCGTACGCAGGGGGGGACGCGAACGCGACGAGGCTCGGCGCGTGCGTCCCGGGCGCGCGCGGGATGCGCGCCTCCAGCAGCGGCGGAGCTGGCTCGCGCGCGGGCGCAGCGGTCTCCTTCGCACCGCACGCGGTGACGAGCACGACCACGAGCGCAGCGGCCAGCTTCATCAGCGAGCGGCCTTCCTCCGCCGGAACAGCAGCGCGGCGACGACCCACGCGAGTCCGACCATCGGGATGGCGCTGCCGCCGGTGCTCTGGCAACCGACGCAACCTCCGAACCAGTCGTCGCACGTGGGTTTCGCGCCCGGCAGCGTCTTGCCGTACGCCGGCTCGGTACCGCCGCAGTTGACCCCAGGGTTCGACGTGCCGGTCTTCTGGAGCCAACCACCGGGGCCGCAGGTCGGCGGCGGCGGGGCGCAGACGTCGAGCCCGCGCAGTGGCTCGCTGTAGTCCATCGCACCGGCGGTGTGCGTGGAGCTCACGATGGTCTCGCAGCGCGGCGCCGTGCCAGTGCCGGCGCGCGCCGCGCTGCCCGGATTGCACTCGCACACCGCGACGCCGTTGCGATCGATGCAGCTGCCGTTGCCGCAGCTGACGCCCGCGCACGCATCGGGCAGGACGAGGCCACCGGCACGCAGATCCACCGGCGGCGTCGCTGGCACGCAGGTCACCGACGCGGCGCCGTCGAGATCGCCGAACCGCTGCGCCACCGTTCCGGGCGCACACTGACAGGCCGCCCCCGCCGAGGTAGTCGCGCACTGGCCTCCCGCGCCGCAGTACAACGTCGAGCACTCCGCCGTCGCCTCGATCTGCTCGTAGCGATCCTTGTCGATGATGCGGCTCTCGCATCCTTGCAGGCTGGGTTGCTTGCCGCGCACGGCGAGCCGGCCGGTCAAGCCCACACCGGAGGTGTCGCGTTCGTAGGTGGGATCGAACCGCATCTCCTCGGGCGACACGCGCGTGGTGATGCGCGTCAGGATCGGATACTTCTGCGCGAGCGCGTCGACCAGCTTGACGCCGTCGACGAGATCTCCCTGCTTCGCGCAGTCGACCTCGTCGAACGCGTCGCCCGGGCACTCGCACTTGTCGTTGTGGCCGATGCCGCAGAAGTCGCCACCGTTGCTACAGCAGGAGTTATTGCCGAACGTGGTCGGCAACGAGTTGCCCCGATACTCGATCGCGAAGCCATCACCGCCGGCCTCGTCGACGCTGCGCGCGAGCACCATCGGGTAGTTGAGCCGGCCCGCGGAGTCGCGCGCGATCTTGTTCGGATCGATCGTGATCACCGGATGGCCCTGCGGCCGGAACGGCTTGTCGGAGTAGATGTACGACGTGACCGTGAGGTGCGGGTCCGCGGCGACAGCCGTGAGCAGCAGCGGCACCGTCGGGAACGCCGCGCGGTACTTCATCTTCAGCGGCTTGATGCTCGACACGCCCGCGCCGGGCACGAGCTTCGCGGCGACGAACACCATGTTCGCCTGGACGTACGGTTCCATGTAGATCGACGTCGTCGAGTTGACGATGAAGCCGTTGTCGCGGAGCCACTGGGTGGCCGCGGCGGCCTCGTTCGCACGGAACGTGACGGTCTGGTAGTCGCCGACCACCTGCTCGTTGATCACGGTGACCGGCGGCGGATCGTTGACGCCCGCGCTCGCGTCCGACGCGCCACCCTGGCCATCGGACGCACCATAGTCGTCGACTCCGCGGCCGCACTGCGGCTGCTGGTGGTACGCGCAGGTCCACGCCGACGTCGGGCACAGGTTCTCGGTCTGGACCGTGATGTCGGGCTCGGTAGCCTTGTCGATCAGGCCGAACGCCGAGATCGGGGAGATGGCGAGCTCGGGTACCTCGGGCACCGGGATGAGCCACGCGAACGACTCGGGCTTGCCGGCGTACTTGATCAGGACGTGCGCGGTGACCCAGTTCGGCTCGATCTCGAAGATGATCTGCTCGGCGCGCTGGTTGACGGCGTAGTCGCCCGCCGTCACCGCCGGGGGCGAGAGGCAGCCGCAGGCATCGGCACGGCGGGGCTCACCCATCAGCGTGCCGAGCACGGCGGCCAGCGCCAACCACATCCCTGCACGATCACCCTTCCGATCGACGGACGTATCCATACGGCGGCCTCGTGCAAAGGCGTGGCCACGAGGCCGGCTCGCGCGGGCCCAGCAACTATGCGAACGTACAGGCGCAGGCTCCGTGAAATCTGAGCGTCCGCGGCCGCGAACTCGCGGGTTTTCCGAGGCTATCAGGCCCTGACGTGGGATCGCAGAACGCACCGGCGCGTGTGCACCAACCGCACGACGAGAGCCACCTGTACGGCGACCGCGCATGTGCGCAGGAACCGGACGTCGATCAGCGCGCCCCGCGCCGCGACCGCCGCCGGTGCTGCTTCGGGATCACGAACCGCTCGGGTGCCGGGGTGATCGTCAACCTCGCGGCATCGATCGGGTACTTCGCGCGCATGTACGCCGCGATCTGCTCGCCGCTCGCGATCGCATCGCTCGTGCGCACCACCACGAACGCGTCGGGATCCGCGGGCCGAGTGAGATCGAGGTCCACGATCAGCGGATACCGCGCGTCCGCGACGATCGCGGCAGGTGTGGTCACGCTGAGGTGTTGCGCACGGCCGGAGATCACCACGGAGTCGGGGCGGACGCGTCCCACGGGCGGAATCACCACCTCCGCGGTCGGTTGCGGCGGCGCGATGGTGCTCGCCGCGGTCGCCAGGGCGCCGAGGAACTTCGTCCGCTCGCGGTCGTCGAGCAGGCGCGGCTGGCCATGCTCGGTGCGCGTGAACAGGTGGGCCACCGACAGCAGCCTCCCCTCGTAGATGAAGAGCTTGTCGACGGTCGCCTCCCGCTGGAGATCGCGGTACTGCGCGAACAGGATGTTGCCCGGTCCGTAGTGCACGTACGCGCCGTAGTGCACGTCCCACGGATGCGCGACGTGCGCCTGACTCCCTTCGACGAACATCGCGCCGGCCTCCGCGAGCTTGCGCAGATCGCGAACCAGGTCGGGCGCGGGCGTATGGGTGCGCAGCTCGCGGTGCTGCACCGTCGCGATCGGCGTGAAGCCGCGGCGGCGGAGGTCCTGGATCTGCCACGCCATCCGTGGCCAGTCGCAGTCCGCCGTGCCACTGCCCTGCCCGATCGCCTTGATCCACCAGTTCACCGCGTTGCAGCCGACGAACGCGAGCTTGTTGCCGTTGTGCTCGATGATCTGCGGGGCGCTCGCTTCGAGCTGCGTGCGCCCGCCGCCGTACCAGCGCCAGCCGCGTTGCTCGTACATGTCGATCGTACGCTCGAGCGAGCGATGCCCGTAGTCGGTGAGGTGACTGCCGGTGAGCTCGACCAGCGTCACGTTCAACGCCTCGAGCAGCGCGACGTACCGGTCGCGCGCGCAGAAGATCAGCTCCTTCTGCCCCGTGCGCGGCTTGCAGTTCTTGACGAACGCGACCTCGTTCGAGACGTGGACCAGATCCGCGCCCGCGAAGAACGGCTTGATGAAGCGAACGGTGTCGGCGATCCCTTCCGCGTCGATCCGCTCGGCGGTGCGGCCGGTGAGGGCGGTGGTGCCGCTCATCACCAGCGTGGTCAGGTGCGCCGGATTCCAGTTGGTCACCGGCGCGGTGACCACACCACACAGCGCTACGGCCAGCGGCCCCGCGCCGAGGAGTGGGTGCCCGCCAGCGACGGTGACCACCGACCAGCGCGGATCGAGGTCGCCGACCGCCACGATCGACCACCCACTCGACGCACCTCCCCCGCGCGTTCCGAGCAAGTCCGCGAGCGCAGCCGCCGT
>JAYVLW010000550.1:0-6837 GCA_043759315.1 Myxococcales bacterium | reverse complement strand
GGGCAAGGACGCTGCCGATGTGGTGCTGTTCCAGCACACGTTCGACACGTTCATCGGCGCCGGCGTGTTCAACCCGACGCTGACGTACGATTCGCCGGTCGATGCCGGCGTCGACGCGATGTAACATCCTGGTCGGGATGCGCGCCACGTTCGTGATGCTCGCTGTCTCCGCGGCATGCGGAGGTGGTGCGCGTCTGACCAAGCGCACGGAGCCGGTGCCGCCGGCGCTGCCCGCGCCGATCACGATCGATGGGCGCGCGGAAGGCGCGGTGTATCTCACCGCGGTCGCGCAGCAGCTGCAGCCGCCTTGGGGGCAGTTTCTCGAAGACTGCCGGCTCCGTCTCTCCGTCGATCATCCCCTCAACGTGGCGACGCTCGAGGCGCGCGCCGAGGTGATGATCGATCGCCGCGGCAAGCTGACCGTGGTCTCCGTCACCACCTCCGGCCTCGCGGACTTCGATCTCGTGGTGAGGCAGATCCTCGCCGATGCGACGCATCTCGGACCTCCTCCGCCGGAGCTGTTGTCCGATGACGATCAGCTGCACGTGCGCTGGCTGTTCGCGCGCGATCGCCGTCAGGCCGGCGCCGCGACCGCCGAGGTGCTGTCTGTCGAGCTGCCCCTCGTCGGCGTGACCGACGCATGGCTCGCGAAGGCGGAGCTCGCGCGCGCGGCGCGGCGTGTGGCCGCGGCGACGCCGGCGGATCCCGAGCGCGGACCCGCGGCGGAGCACGTGATGATCGCGGCGTTGCGCGAGGCGCTCGGCTCGACCGGCGCCGCGGCGCGCACTGCTGCGGTGGAGGCCGTGGGGCGCGCGGGCGTGCGCACGCTCGCCACGCAGGTGCGAGCGTTCCTCGCGCCCACGGTGGACATCGAGCTGCGCCTCGCCGCGGTGACCACGGCCGCGGCGCTCGGCGACGAGACGGCGGTGCCGATCATCGCGCGCCAGTTGCCGGCGGACCTCGCGAACTATCCTCGGCTCGCGCTCGCCGAGACCGCGGCGCTGATCCAGCTCGGCGCACGCGAGCAGGCGACCACCGCGATCCAGCGCGCACTCGAGGCGGATCCAAAGGCGCCCAACGTCAGCGCGCTGCAAGCACACGCTCTCCTTCCAGTGCCGGCGCTCGCTCCGAAGCTCGCGGCGTGGTTTCGCACCGGTGATGCACGCACGCGCGCCGCGGTGTGCGCCTCTGTCGGGGCCAATGCGGATGTCGCGTTCGTCGCGGTCGGCCTGCGCGATCGCGACGCCACCGTCCGCGCGACCTGCGTTGATGCGGCGGTCCGACAGGGCAGGGCGCGCGCGACCCCGGTCGTGGTGCGCCGCCTCCGCGAGCTCGCGCTCGATCGCGATCGGATGGTTCGCGCCCGGGCGGTCGCGGCGCTTGCCACGCTCGATCGCGGGATCCACGCCGCCGGTGATCCCGCGCCCGAGGTCCGCGCCGCGGCCATCGCGAGCGCCAGCGAGGCCGAGCTGCGCACACTCGCGGGCGATCCGGATCCCGACGTGCGGGCGGCCGCGATCACGGCGCTGTCCGACAAGGCGCCCGAGCTGATCCAGCGGGCCGCCGCCGACGTCGCTCCGCAGGTCCGGCGCGCCGCGATCGCGTCGCTCACCGACGACGAGCTTCTTGGAAGGCTCGCCGCCGACGTGGCGCCCGACGTGGCCACGGCCGCCCTGGTCCAGCGCGCGCAGCGGCAGGGGCGCGCGGCGACGATCCAGCCCTTGCTCACCCAGCTTGCGGCCGCACCGCCGGCGAGCGCCGAGCGTGTGCGGATCGCACTGTCGTGGCTGCTCGCGCGTCCCTGACGAGCTAGACTCCCCGGATGGTGAGGCTCGTTCCGATCGCTCTCGTCCTGGCGGGCGGCCTTGCCGTCGCCGGAGGCAAGGCGGTGCGGATCGAGAAGCCACAGCCTCGCGAGGTCGCGATCCCCGCAGGCTCGTTCAAGATGGGCCTCACGGACGACCAGGCGACCTCGGCGCTCGATCAGTGCCAGCTCGCGTACTTCCCGAAGGAGCTCGTGCCGCGCGGGCAGACGTCGCACGGGCAGTTCACCGACTTCTGCTCCGACTACCACGCCGATCTCACGCACATGCAGCAGCGGGACGTGTTCCTCGATGCGTACGCGATCGATCGCGACGAGGTCTCGGTCGCCGACTATCGCCGCTGCGTCGACACCGGCGCGTGCGAGCTCGACGCGCTGGTGGCTGGTGACGAGCGCTATATTCAGGGCGACTGGCCGATGGTCAACGTCACCTGGGACGAGGCGCAGACGTTCTGCCGCGCCCACGGCAAGCGCCTTCCGTCCGAGGCCGAGTGGGAGCGGGCGGCGGTCGGAGACGTGCCGGACGCCGATTGGCCATGGGGCGAGCTCGAGCAGCCGAAGGACTTCAACCACGGGCAACCGCGGGCGATCACCATGCGCGTCATCGAGCGCCAGCTCGCCGTCATTCCGATCAAGTTCTTCGGCGATCCCGATGCCTCCGACGGGTTCGCGTTGATGGCGCCCCCGGGCAGCTATCCATGGGGCGAGAGCCCGTTCGGGACCCGGGATCAGGCGGGCAACGTCGCCGAGTGGACCGCCGATGCGTACTTCAAGGACGACGCGAAGAAGGGCTACGTCGGGCTGCCCGCGGCCAACCCGCTCCGCGATGGACCCTCGGCCCAGCCGCGCGTGATCCGCGGTGGCTCGTGGCGCCAGCCGACGTTCGTCGCGAAGTCGAACCTGCGCGACCCGTTCAACCCGTACTACGACGCGACGGCGCGGTTCTCGCACGTCGGGTTTCGCTGCGCGCGCTCGATCCGGTAGTCGAGGACTAGATCGCGTCGGGCGCGTCGATCATCGCGTCGTCGGGGGCGTCGATCGGCGGTCCATCGAGAATCGTCGCGTCGATCCCACCGCCGTTCGTCTTCGCGCATGACTGCGTGGCGCGGTTGCACACCAGGCCCGAACCGCAGTCGTCATCGACCTGGCAGCGGTCGCCCTCGCCCTGCCGGCAGCCCACGACCCACGCGCCGACGCCGATGGTGAATGCGCAACCGAGCGCGAGCTGGCCGATCCGGGACCACATGCTCATGACTCCAGATCCTCGAGAGCGGGCACTTCCACCCATTCGACGTTCTTGACCTCGACCTCGCGTCTGCCCTTCGCGCTGGGGAGCACGACGGTGTCGCCGACGTCCTTGCCGATGAGCGCGCGTGCGACGGGGGCGCCGATCGAGATCCGACCGCGCTTGATGTCCGCCTCGTGCTCGCCAACGATCAGGTAGGTGGTCGTCTCACCGGTATCGGTATCTTCGATGGTCACGGTTGCCCCGAATCTGACCTTGGTACCCGACAATTTGGTTGGATCGATAACCTCGGCGAGTGCAGTTTTCGCCTCGAGCTCGCGGATCTTGGCCTCGATCAGCCCCTGCTCTTCCTTGGCGGCGCTGTAGTCGGCGTTCTCCGACAGGTCGCCATGCCCCCGCGCGACCTCGATCGCCCGGCTGTTCCGGATCCGGTCGACGTCCTTCAGGCGCTTGAGATGCGTCTTCATCGACGCGTATCCAGCGGGGGTCATCGGAAACTTGTCGCTCATGTCGAGGGGTTATTCGTACCCCGCCCCTCGGCCACCCGCAATCACGGGCTGCAGGTGTTGCAGCCTCCACAGCCGGACCCCTGGGTACACCCCATCGGGCACGTCACGCTGCCGCAGCTCGACCCGCTCGCGCAGGTCGCCATGCAATTGCACGAGTCCGCGCAGTCGACGTCCCCACACGCACCCGAGCCGATGCACTGGACCGAGCACGCGCGCTTGTCGCAGGTGACATCGCCACACGCGTTGCTGCCGTTGCACATGATCGTGCACTGCGGATCGCCGGGGCCGTCACAGTCAACGTCGCCGCAGGCGTTGCTCCCGAGACAGGTGATCGTGCAGGACCTGGAGTCTTCGCATCTGACCCGGTCGCACGCGTTGGGCGCGTTGCAGGAGATCGCACAGCTATAGTCATGCGGACAGTCGACGTTGGTGCAGCTTCCGGTGGACAGGCAGTTGATCGTGCAGGTCTTGGCGGCGGTGTCGCAGCCGCCGTTGCACTGGGGTGGGCAGCTGTCGGGGACGCAGAAGCCCGCGCCCACGTCACAGGTGCGCGGTGGGCTGAACGCGGCGCAGTCGGCGTTCGTCGTGCAGGTGAACTCGCCGGATCGGCGATCGACGAGGCAGGCCGCCGCGCCGACGATGCCGAGCGCGACCGCGATCACGATGACCGCGACCCTCACCAGGTTCCTCCGAGCAGGACCGCCGGGCCGGTCGGCGTGACCGCGGGCGTCAGCACCATCCTGCGCTCCTGGTGATCCTTGTAGAGCAGCCAGCCGCCAATGCCACCGAGCGCGAGGCCGGCGAGGACCATCAGGTCGCCGGCGACGGCGTGGGTCTGCGCCTCGTCCTCGAGGTCCTTCAGGCGGCGTAGTTGACCGATGGTCTGCGTCGGCGCGTTGTCGATCTCGTCCTGCTTGGACGAGGCGCTCGCCCACAACACCAGGCCGATCACGAAGACCACGCCGCCGCCGCTCGCGCACGCGATGCCGATGTTACGTCGGCGGTTGTCGCGCCCAGCCGGTGGAGGAGGCGGAGGTAGCGGCGTGGGCTCGGCGATCGGAGCGGTGACCGCGAGGCCGAACAGCGGCGCGAGCTGGGTCTCGGCTTGCTCCGCCGGCTGGCCCGCGGGCAACGTCGTGGTGGTCTCGACGGGGGGATTGCTGGTCACCGATGACCGACGGATCACCACGGTCGCCTGTCCCGAGGGATCGTTCGTGACGGTGCCGTAGATCAGCTCGTCGACCCCGAGCGTGGTGCGCACCGAGATCGCACATTTCGGAGCGGCGGCGTCGCAGCCGACCGCCGCCGCTGTCTCGTCGAAGGTCGCATCGCCGACGGTGACGCCCGCGTCCGGGGACGAGGCTTTCGCGAGCTTCTGGACGCTCGTGTTGAGCTTGGCGCGCGTGCCGGGATCCGCGTTGCCATCGAGCGGCAACACGAGGATGCGCTTCGGTCCAGCCATCGCGGTTCCTGCGAGCGCGACCAGGATGCACGGTGCCCACCAGAGGCGAACGTTCATCCCCGAGGACTCGCAAGGGGGAATGGGGAGGAGGTCATAGATTGCCCATTCTCTCTCGGATCTGCGCTGCGTCGGAAGCCTTCGGTGCGAGTCCCAGATACTTCTGGAACGCGGTCTTCGCCGATCCCCATTCGCCGAGCCTCTCGTGGGCGAAGCCGAGCGCACGCCATGCCGTCGCGAAGCTGCTGTTGACCCCGAGCGCCTTGCGGAACTGCACCACGGCGGTCTTCGCATCACCTTTGACGTAGGCCTGCATGCCCGCCTTGAACAGCTCCTGCGCGTTGCCCTTCGGCGGCGGCGGCTCGCGGTTCTGGATCGGTGGTCGCTTCGGGGTGATAGGGCCGGATGGCCGCTCGGCAGATCCGGCCGAGCCGTCAGAGCCGATCTCGATCCGGGGAGCGTCGGCGCTACCGGAGCCGGCGGCGATCACCTCGGAGGCATCCGTGCCCACGACGACCACGGCCGCATCCGGCGTCACGGCGGCGACCGCCGCGTCGGTCGCGACGACCAGCTGATCGGAGCCCGCGGGGGGCGCGATCAGGAGGCCCGTCGCATCGGCCGCGGCAGGCGTGCCGGCGCTGTTGCTGCCGCGCGTGATCGCGAAGATCGCGATCACGAGCATGAGGCCGCCGCCCACGAGCATCGCGAGCTTCTTGTTCCGCGCCGTCGGGTCGGGCTGCACCGCCATGGTGCCGCTGGGCGCGGGTGTGCCGTCGGGATTGAACGGCGGGTTGTTGCTGATCGACTTCGGCCGGGTCACCCGGAGCTCTTCGCTGATCGGTGTCGGCGGTTCGTCGCCAGCAGGCGGCACGGGCGCGATGATCTCGTTCGTCGGCCGCCGGAACTTCACCGAGAACTCGCCCTGGAGCGCCGGCGTGCCCGACGCGAGCTGCGGCTCGTTGAACGCGGCCTCCAGCACGTCGGCGCTCGCGCGTCCCTTGCTCGAGACCTCCTGCAGGAGCTTCTTGCGCGCGACGATGTGCGTGTCGAACGTGACCTGCATGTACTTCGCGATGACGTCGTTCTTGCCGCCGTACTTGTGCTGCCGCAGCACCTCTTCCAGATCTGCCGCCATCTCCTTTGCGGTCGCGTAGCGATTCGCGGGGTCGCGCTCTAGCGCCTTCATCACGATCGGGTCGAAGTCAGTGGCCACCTCGCCGTTCACGCTCGATGGCAACGCGATCGACGTCTCGAGCACCTGCCGCATCGTCTCGCCATCGTTGCCGCCCTTGAACAGGCGCCGCAGCGTCAGCGCCTCCCACAGCACGCAGCCGAGCGACCAGATATCACTGCGGCGATCACCGGCCGCGCCCTTGAGCTTCTCCGGCGCCATGTAGCTGAACTTGCCCTGCACCTTCGCGCGCACGGCGCCCCCGGCCGCTGACTGGGTGGCCTTCGCGACACCGAAATCGACGAGCTTCACCTGCCCGTTGTAGAGGACGACGATGTTCCCGAGGGAGACGTCGTGGTGCACGAGCTCGATCGGATCGCCGGCCATGGTGCGCAGCTCGTGCGCGGCATCGAGCCCCTCAGCCGTATCCGCGATCAACCGCGCGGTCGACATGGGATCGAGGCGCTTGCCCTCGCGGCCAGCGCGCAGCACGGAGAGCAGCGGCTCGCCCTCGAGGTACTCCATCGCGATGAAGAACCGGCCGTCGGCCTGACCGAGATCGTAGATGTCGACGACGTTGGGATGTTTGACGAGTGCCGCGACGCGCGCCTCATCGAGCAGCATGTCGAC
>JAYVLW010000549.1:0-14821 GCA_043759315.1 Myxococcales bacterium | reverse complement strand
CTCGCCGCGTACACCACCGAGCAGATGTCGATGCGCACGCGCGACTACTGGTCGAGCCGCACGGGTGTCGGCGCGGGCTTCTTCACCACCGCGGTGCTCGGCATCATCGTCGGCTTCGTCGTGGTCGGGCAGATCCTCTACAGCGGCACGCTCCAGTACATTCGCGAGTACGGCACGCTCAAGGCGATGGGCGCGAAGAACAGCGCCGTCGTGAAGGTCATCCTCTCGCAGGCGATGATCTCCGCCGCGCTCGGCTTCGTCGTCGGCGCGCCGCTCGCGATGGGCATGCGCGCCGCCATGAAGGGCGCGAACCTCACCGTCGCGCTCAGTCCGCAGCTCTACATCGTCACGCTCGGCATCACCGCCGTGATGTGCTCGTTCGCCGCTCTCCTCTCGATCGTCAAGGTGCTGCGCCTCGATCCCGCTTCCGTGTTCAAGGCCTGAAGGAGCATGACCATGACCGCCGCCATCGCACTCTCCGAGTCCCTGCCCCGCGTCACGCCGCTCCCCGGCCAGACGTCGCTCGCGCGGCTCGTCGGCATCGGCAAGACGTACGGGAGCGGCGAGAACGCCGTGGCCGCGCTGTCGAACGCGACGCTCGACATCCGCCCCGGCGAGGTGACCCTGATCGAGGGCCCATCGGGCTCCGGCAAGACCACGCTGATCTCGATCCTCGGCCTCCTGCTCACGCCGAGCACCGGCGAGGTGTGGGTCGAGGGCAAGAACGTCGCCGGCCTCGGCGAGCGCGAGCTCCCCGGTCTGCGCGCGCGCAACTTCGGCTTCGTGTTCCAGGGCTTCAACCTGTTCCCCGCGTTGACCGCGCTCGAGAACGTCGCGATCGCGATCCAGATGAAGGATCCGAAGGCGAACAACCCGAAGGGCCAGGCGAAGAGCCTCCTCGAGCTCGTGGGCCTCGGGCCGCGCATGCACCACCTGCCCGCGGATCTCTCCGGCGGTCAGAAGCAGCGCGTCGCGATCGCCCGCGCACTTGGGGGCAACCCGCCGATCCTCGTCGGCGACGAGCCCACCGCCGCGCTCGACACCAAGACCGCCCTGTCGGTGATGGATCTGCTCCGCGAGCTCGCTTCGAAAGCGGGCCGCGCGGTCGTGGTCGTCACCCACGACCCACGCCTCGAGCGCTTCGCCGACCGCGTCGTGCGCGTCGAGGACGGCCTCATCCAGTCGATCGACTCTGCGAACCACTCTGCCCACGCCTGAAGGAGCCATTGCCATGAACAAGCTGCTCAAGTCCCTCCTCGTCGCCGCTCCCCTCGCCGCTGGCACCGCGTTCTGGTTCGGCCACCACACGTCGTCAGCCGAGGCGCAGCCCGCGATCACCACGCGCCCGTCGACGCTGGTCGCGCCCGGTCGCGTCGAGCCCGTTCGTGATCCCGTGAGGCTCGCGTTCGAGGCACAGGGCCGCATCGTCGCGATCGACGTCGACGAGGGCAACGCGGTCAAGGCAGGCCAGGTCCTCGCTCGTCTCGACGACCGCCTGCCAGCAGCGCGCGTGGCCGCGGCACGGGCGCAGCTCGCGCAGGCCAGCGCGCGGTACGCGTTCGCCCGCCGCGGACCCCGCGGGGAGGATCTCGCCGCCGCGCGCGCCGAGGCCGACGCCGCGACCGCTGCCGCCGACCATCGCGCGGCGGAGCAGCTCCGCAGCGACGCGCTCGGCAAGACCGGCGCCGTCTCGACCTCGGTCGTCGACGCCGACGGGGCTGCCGCGCGCGTTGCCTCCGCGCAGGCCACGGCCGCGAAGGCGCGCTACCAGTCACTCGCGCGCGGCACCCGCGTCGAGCAGATCGAGGAGGCGGCCGCCGCGGTGCAGCTCGCGCAGGCCGAGCTCGACGCGGCCGAGGTGGCGCTCGACCAGACGCTGCTGCGCGCGCCGTCGGATGGCGTGATCCTCCGCCGCACGGCCGAGGTCGGTACGCTCGTCACCACCATGGCGCCGGTGCCCGTCGTCACGATGGCCGATCTGCGCCAGCTGGAGATCCGCGCGGAGATCGACGAGGCGGACGTCGCCGCGATCTCTGTCGGCCAGGCCGCGTACGCGACCGCCGACGCGTTTGGCGACAGGAAGTTCGCGGTCCGCATCACGCGGTTGACGAACGAGCTCGGCCGCAAGACCGTGCGCGACGATGACCCGCGGGCCCGCGTCGACACGCGCGTGCTCGAGGTGATCGCGCAGTTCGACGGCGTCCCCGGCACCCAGCTTCCACTCGGTCTGCGCATGAGCGTCCACGTCGCGAAGTAGCGCTGGTCAGGGCGGCGCGACGCAGCCCTGGCTGTACCGGCCGCACTCCTCGGGGGATGTGTAGCACCACATGTGCTCCTGCCCCTCGTGGTGCATCGGAGGATCCGCCGCGTGCGGGTCGAACGGCTGGTCCCCCGGCAGCTGAAAGCACCACGCCTTCTCGACGCGGCGACAGGTCTGCGCCTGGTAGTCGGCCGGCACCGACGCCCGTGCGGTTTCGCAATTCGCCGTGACGAGCTCGCAGTGCGAGCGGTTCGCGACGTAGTCGAAGCAGGACCAGCCCTCGTGGACCAGGTTGACAGGATCGTTGGCGGTCGTCCGCGTGCCCGGGCAACCCGAGGACACGAGGACCAGGACGAGCAGGAGCGAGCGCACGAAGCGAGCTTAACGCGGAATCACGCGCCGCTGGCCACCCTGCGGGCGCATCGGGGCCGGAGGATCTCGGGGGCTGACGATCGTCGTCAGTCCGCCCCGACGTCACGGATCGCGCGCCAGATCCACGCGATCACGACGACGCCGAGGCCGAAGGTCACCGCGAACACCGGAAACCCCGAGGCGGCCTGCGCTTCGGGCCGCGCCGGCTCGAGCAGTGCGAGTCGCGGCGCCTCGCGCACGATGGTGGCGCACACGAGGGCCGCCGTGCCCGCGCCGGTGACGACACTCAGGCCTGCGCCATCGGGCGTGCGCAGCATCCACACCCATCCGCCCGCCTCGATCGCGAGCGCGGCGATCAGCAGATAGAGCCAGCCGTGCGCGCTGCCCTCGAGCGCACCACCGGCAGCGACGAGGAGGAACCCGGCGCCCACGCTCAGCGCGCGACCACCGAGGCCGATGATCGCGAGGCGCCGGCGGTCGCGGCCGGCGGCCCAGTGCGCGGCGACGATCGCGAACAGGGTCAACATCGCGCCGAGCCAGAGCACGAGCCGCGGATAGATCGCGGTCTCGCCGTAGAGGCGCTGGCCCGCGGCGTACATGGCGCGCCACCGGGGCTCCGCCTGCATGAGCTGATCGAGCTCGGTCCAGGACCAGGCGACGAACAGGAAGCACAGGGTGCCCACGGCGAGTGCGAGGCGCCGGATCCGCGCACCGGTCGTCGCCTTCGCGAGATACAGCGCGTAAAATCCAATGATCAGCGCGGGCACCACGGCGCCCCAGCGCGGCCCCATGAGCAAGTTCGCCGTGTAGAACCGGCGCTGGTAGAGCAGCTGCAGGAACAACAGCGGCGCGACACCTGCGCTGATGCCGCAGCCGAGCATGAACGGCAGGCGATCGCGGACGCGATCGGCGATCGGATCATCGACCTTGCGGAGCGACTGGATCAGCGCGTAACCGGTACCGGCGAGCACGTAGCTGACGAACACCGCATGCAGCGCAAAAGTCAGGAGATACAGCGCGAGCCACAAGCCCGGCGCGTCACCCGTGAACGGCCACATCACGGATGCTCCGCCGGCGCGACGGGTGCCGTGCCGACCTCGTCGAGCCAGGTCTTGATCTGAGCGAGGGTTGTCGGTGCATCGCTCGCCGCCCACGTCGCCGGAGTACCCGCGGACTCCCAGCGAAGGAGTTGCACGAGCGCCTCGACGTCGGCGGCATTGCCCGCGAACGGTGGCATGAACGCCTTCGTGCGCTGCAGCTTTGCGACGTTGAGACGGAGCTGGTCGTCGCTCCACGTGCGCGTGAGCTCGACGACCGCATTCGCTCCATGCAGCGTGTGGCACGCGTCGCACAGCGCCCGGTACACCTTCGCGCCGTGGCGGAGCTGTGCCGTGGGAAACCGGGCCTCGTCGCGCAGCGGATACGGATCATCGGTGACGGCGCCCGTCACCCGCAGGCGCGCGACCTCCGCGGGGGTCATCGACGTTGAGTAGAGGACACCGCGCACCGTATAGGGCTTGCGCGCGCCCTCGCGTACGAACTCGCCGGCGGCGGTCGCACCGAATGCGAGGCCGAGCAGCAGCGTCGCGGTGGCGCCGTTGATGTAGAGGCGCTTCGCGATCAGCCCGATGATCACGTACGCGCCGATCAGCGTGGACGCGCCGGCGGCGACCCCGACGAACATCGTCATCGGCATCGAGCCACCCATCAGCCACTGCCGGCTATCGGCGGGGATCACGTACATGAACCACCCGGCGAACAGCGGCATCAGGGCGATCGGTGCGGCGAACCGCGACGCGCGTCGGATCAGCGCGGCCTTCGCGTCGCGCTCGATGTCCATCGTGTTGATCACGATGCACGCGACCAGCGCACCGAGGGTGGCCGCCACGGCGGTACGGAACAGCAGCGACGGCCAGAAGCTCGCGTTGAAGAACCCGGCCCACATGCCTGCCCCGTCGAGCCACTTCCCGGGCGTGAGCTGCCACGACAGGATGCCGTTGATCCAGAACAGGCTCATCCATGCGGCGCCCGCGTAGATCAGCAGCAGACGCCTGCGGGTCTTGTCGTCGAGCCGCGGACCGAACCGATAGAACGCGTAGCCCGCGACGATCTCGATCGCGAACCACACCCACTCGGTCGCCCACAGCCAGTGGAACTCGTCGACCATGAGACCGATGGTGCGCGCGCCGACCTGGATGGTCGTGAACCACATCGCCACGCCGGTCAGCGCGCCCATGACGAAGCTGACGAGCACGAGGATCTTGAAGTAGCCGTCGACGAACTTCCGGGCGTCGGGCACGCCGCGCTGCGCGAGACGTTCGAAGTAGTAGAGCAGCATCCCGCCGCCGATCGCGAACTGCGCGAGGAACACGTGCAGGATCCCCACGCCGCCGATCACGAGCCCCTTCATCAGGGGACCGAACTCGTTGACCGGGTAGTAAGGGATCTGCGTCGGCGCCACGCCCGTTGGATGCTACAGCGGCTCGTCCGACAGGGGATATCTTGCGCGGTCCGATGCGTCGAAATGCCACCACTCCGTGGCGATCGGCGTGAACCCGGCGCGCTTCATCGCCGCGGCGAGCGCGCGCGCGTCCTTGCCCTTGTCGCCCACAAGCGCGCGTCGCGGCGCGGCGGCGGCGGAGAGATCGTCGAACGCCGTCGGCAGCACGACCGGCGCGCCATCCTGGTCGACGACCCCGAGGTCCACCGCGGCGCCACGGCTGTGGTTCGAGCCGACCTTCGGGTCGGCCACATAACGCGCATCCGGGACGGCCTTCCACAACAGCTTCTGGATCGACGTGGGGCGATAGCAGTCCCACAACAGGAGCCGGCGGTCCTGCGCACGCAACGCCTTCGCAGCGACCGCGAGCCGCTCCGCCACCGCCCGCCGCAGCTTGCACACCGCCTTCGGATACATCACGGCCTTGGTCACGTTGTCGGCGGTGGCGTAGCGCAGGTCGAGCACCACGTCGGGGATCACGCTCTGGACCTCGACCAGATCGCCCGGCTTGCCCTCCGCGGTCGCGACCGAGGCGGTTGCGATCAACATCAGCGCTGCGCGGCGAACCACGCCTCGAGCGTAGTACAACCCTCCTGCATGTCCACCGCCGGCCCCGAGAGCGGCCTCCTCCACGCGTTCTTGCTCGATGGCAAGGGCGGCGCGACCCGCCTCGACTGGGCCGGAGTCCGGGCGTGGAGCGCCAACGATGGCGTGTTGTGGATGAACCTCGACTACACCGCGCCGGATGCGAAGGAGTGGCTCGAGGCCGACGCGCGGCTGGATCCGGTGGTCCGCGACGCCCTCCTCGATGCCGACCCGCGCCCACGCGCCGTGGCCCACGGCGAGGATCTGATGATGATCGTGCGCGGCATCAACATGAACGCGGGCTCCGACCCCGAGGACATGATCTCCGTGCGCGCGTGGATCGAGCCGCGACGGATCATCACGATGCGCCACCGCGTCTCCCGCTCGCTCAAGCAGCTCGCGCAGGACGTCGAGCGCGGCAAGGGCCCGACGACGGCCGGCGAGCTGACCGTCGATCTCGTGGAGCGCATCGTCGAACACGTGGTCGACCGTGTCGATCGCCTGGGCGACGAGATCGCCGCATGCGAGGACCAGGTGCTGACCGAGACCCGCGGCGACCTGCGCGCGAAGCTCGCGGATCTGCGGCGCCGCGCGATCGCCCTCCGCCGGTTCCTCGCCCCACAGCGCGAGGCGATGAGCAAGCTGGCGGCGATCGAGCTGCCGTGGCTCGACGACAACCACCACCAGCGCGTCGTCGAGATCGCCGACCGCATGACGCGGTCCATCGAGGAGCTCGATGCTGCGCGGGATCGCGCCGCGGTCACGCAGGAGGAGCTGACCTCGCGGCAGAGCGAGACCACGAACCAGCGCCTCTACGTGCTCTCGATCATCACGGCCGTATTCTTGCCGCTCGGCTTCATCTGCTCGCTGCTCGGCGTGAACGTCGGCGGCGTGCCGCTCCAGGATCAGAGCTGGGCATTCTGGGCCCTGATCGGCTTCTTCATCGTGGGCGTCGCCACGCAGGTCTGGATCTTTCGCCGGCGCGGCTGGATCAAGAAGGACCGTTAGCCGCGAGCGGTCAGAAGAACGAGCAGCCGATCGCGCGCGTCGACACGCCGGTCATCCCGGGCGCGCCGAGCGACGGGCCGCCATCGCCACCCGTCCCACCGGTGACCGTCGACGACGGGATCGTGATCGTCGCCGTCCCGAGGCAGACGAGCGCCGCCGACGGACCACCGCCGCCGCCACCTGCGGTCCCGCCGTTACCGCCGCGCCCTCCGGGACCGCCGGCCGCGCCCATGCCGCCATCATCCTGGTCGTTGCTGCCACCGTAGGGACCGCCGGGACCGCCACCGCCTCCGGTGCCCCCGGTGCCGCCCTTGCCGCCGCGGCCACCGGTGCCGCCGTGGTTCGCCGTCACTGTCGACGACTTCACGACCACGCTCGAGTCGACCGCGATCACGCCGAACGATCCACCGCCGCCGGTGCCGGGCGTGCCCGCGGTCCCGGCGCAGCCGCCGGCGCCGCCGCCGCCGCCCGACGAACCCGAGGAATCGCAGCTCGTCGTGCCGCCGCCACCACCGCCACCACCACCGCCACCGTTGCCGCCGGCGCCGTTGGTCGCGCCACCTCCGTTCGACGGCGCATACGTGATGCCGGCGAACATTCCGATCTCCATGCCGCCCGCGCCCGCACTTCCATTGCCACCCGAGGCACCGGTGCTCCCGACGCTACCGTCCTGGCTCTCGCCCGGGGCGCCGGCACCACCCGCGGTGCCGCCCGCGCCACCGCCACCCATGCTGCCGCCGCTGCTGCCGACACCCGGTGCGCCGCCCACCCCGCCGGCGCGACCGCACGAGGACGTCCCGCCGCCGCCGCCGTTCGGCAGCGTGTTGTTGTTGCAGAACAGCCCGCCCGAGTGCTCGACGCCAGGGCCACCGCTCTGGCCGTTGTTACCCGCGGCACCGTTCCCTCCGTCGTTGCCATCGGTGCCATTCGCCCCGATGCCGGGGAGCACCGTGACATCGCGCAGCTCGATCATCTTCGATGCGGTGATGACCACCGCGAACGAGCTGGCGCCCGGGGACGACGCATCCGGGCTCTTGACCGTGACGTTTGCCAGCACGGTGTTGACCATGATGTTGTCGATGGTCACCGTCGGCGATGCAGGACTGTCGATCTCGGTGTCGACGGCCGGGTTCTGCATCCACGCGTCGTCGAAGCCGCCGTAGACGCTCACGCCCGGCTTCATCATCACGGCCTCGGGGTAGATGCCCGAGTGAACGAACACGGCGAGCGGCGGATTCGACGCCGAGGCCTTCGTGATGCCCGCGTTGATCGTCTTCAGCGGCGCGGTCTTGTCACCCGCGGCGGTGTCGTTACCGGCGCGCGAGACGTAGATCGCGTCGCACGGCAGCGCGCCGCACGCGGAGTCCGGCATCTCGTACGCATCGAGAGGCGCCCCGGTATCGGGAGATCCCGAGTTGCCGCTCGCGCACCCGCTGGCGAAGACTGCGACCAGGACCCCGAGGCGCATGGTTGAAATTGTAGCGTAGTCACGGCCGGCGCGACGCGTCGATCGTCGGTGGCTCCCCGGAGAGACTATGTAGGTACATCGCCTGCGCGCCGTAGGCGATGAACCTCCCCTCGTCGTCCCACACCTCGGTATCTGCGATCGCCCAGCCATGCTGCGCCCGTCTCACGGTCACCGCGACCAGTAACCACTCGCGCATCGTGTCGTCGATCACATAGGTCGTGAGGTCGAGGCTCGGCGCATAGAACCGATACGGACCGGGACCGATCGCTCGATGCAGCGCCGTCGGCATCGTGTCGATCAACGGCGGAAGCGCGAGGCGATCGAGGCGCCCTTCGGCGTCGCGCTGCGGGTGCCGGTAGCGGATCCACCGCGCATAGCGCGCGGGCCCGGCGGCGAAGTCCTGCGTCCAGAACGCCTCGCCCTCGGCGATCTTGCAGTCGAGCTGCTGGTAGATCCGGAACCGCGTGTGCGGGTTGTTCGGCGCGGCGTCCTCGACCGAGAGCGCGGTCGCGAGCGGCCGCACGCGCTCGGGGAACGGCACGCCCAGCACGTCGGGGCCCTTGCGATCGCGAAGGAACGTGGCCGTCACCTCGAGGCCACGCGAGTTGTCGCTCGGGTCCTCGGGATCGGGCACGGCATCGCGATGGCGCAGCGCCACCCGCAGCTGCGCGCTGCTCTTGCCGCGCCGCAGCTCGGTGACATCCGCGACGAGCGCGGTCGCGTGCAGCGGCGTGCAGAAGATCGTGGTCGCCGAGGCGAACCGCAGCAGTGGCTCGCCGAGACAGGTCTGCGCCGCGCGCAGCGCCACGGTCATCACGGCGCCCCCCGACGGCAGCAGGTAGTCCCAGTGATCGGGCAGCGTGACGTGATAGCGCCCGCGCACCTCCGGATCGGGATGCACGGTCGTATCGGTGGCGAGGTCGGCAGACATCGCAGCTACTCTAGCTGTCTCCGTCGCCATCGCGCGGCTTCGAGCGCAGTTCGGCACGAAACTCGTCCGCCTCGCGCCGCCGCGCCTCGAGCTCCTCGCGCCACGCAGCGCGCCGCTGCCGGAGCCCCTCGGGATCCGCCACCGCGGCGACCTTGCGCCGCAGCTCGGCCAGCTCGTCCGCGCCGGCCGACAGGCTCATCAGCCGGCCGAGCTCGCCGCGGTCGAGCCACACGCCGTGGGCGGCACACGCGTCGACCATGACCTCGTTCGAGCTGCGCGCGGCGAGCTTCGTCGTGGTTCCTGACGCGGCGCACTCCGGGCATTCGAGCTCGTCGTGCCACCACATGCGCTGCCCCGCCGGCCACCGCGGGTTGCCGAACGCCGTGTCGAGCGTCGCCTGCGCGATCCACGCGCCCTGACAGCGCGGGCACGCCGCAACGCCATCGAGCACGTGGTCGAGCCGCTCGCTGCAGCGCGGGCAGTGGAGGTACCGCGCGGCTTCGCGATACGGCGACGTCACCGACCGCGCTCGAGGTGACCGTCGAGGGTGGTGAGCCGGGCCTCCAGACCATCGAGCTCCTGCGTGAGGCCCGTGATCTCATCCGTCTTCGCGGTCACGGCGATGTGTTTCGCGGCGAGCTCGGCCTGCATGACGTTCAGATCCGCGCGCCGCGCGGTGAGAGCGGTGCGGATCTCCGAGACCCGCCGCCGGATCTCGGTCCGCTCCGCGCGATACCCGCGGTCCACCGCCTCGTGCGTCGCACGCGCCTGCGCATCGGCTGCCGCCTTCGCGCTCGCCGTTGCGGCGTCGGCCGCCGCCTTCGCCTGCGCGGCCGTCCGTACCGCGTCGGTAGCGCGCTCGCGTGCCACCTCCCGTGCCGCCGCGGCGCTCGCTGACGTCCGGAGATCCTCGCGCTCGCGCTCGCGCTCCGACGTCCCCTCCGCCGCGAGGTCGGCCCGACGGCGCTTCTCCTCCGCGGCGAGCTCGGCCGCGCGGCGCTTCTGCAGCGCTTCGAGCTCCGCGCGCAGCGCGATGGCCGCACGCCGGCGCGCCTCACGCTCGGTCTGCCACGCGCGCCGGCGCTGGGCGAGCTCCTCGGCATCGGGCGCACCCTCGGAGACCCGTCGCTGAAGCTCGAGCAGCTCGTCGCTCCCCTCCCCGAGGCCGAGCAAGCGACTGAGCTCGCCGCGATCGAGCCACAGGCCGTGCGAAGGACACGCGTCGACGCGGACGTCACCCGAACCACGGGCGCTCATCCTGGTGACGGTGCCGGAGACCAGGCATTCGGGGCAGTCGAGCTCGTCGTGCCACCACAGGTTCTGCCCGATCGGCCACCGCGGATCGCCGAAGGCGTTGTCGATGGTGGGCTGCTCGATCCACGCACCCTGGCAGCGCGGGCACGCCGCGACTCCCGCGAACACGCGATCGAGCATCTCGCCGCAGCGCGGGCACAGGAGGAGCTGACCGGCCTCGCGATACGGCGAGGTCATGTCCGCACGGCGAGCCGCAGGATCCCGGCGAGCCGCTCGATGCCGGCCGCCGCGCGGCCCGCGATCGCGTCGCCCATCGCGGCCTTTCCCTTCAGCTCGGACAGCCGCTTGAGCAGCCGCCAGGTCGCGTTCTGCGCGTTCCACATGTCGACCGCGCTGCGCATCTTCGCGGCCACGTCGGCGGCCGCGGTCACGGCGTCAAGGAGGACCGCGTCGAGCTCGCTGCCGTCGCCGACGACGCGCTCGAGCAGCAGGCCGAGGGCCTCGCTCGCCGCGAGCGCGATCTCCGGAGTATCGAGGCTGACGCGCACCTCGATGGCCTCCGTCATGTGCTCGCGGAGCTGCTGGAAGCTCGGGGACGTCGCGCGCATGTTCGCGAGCACGCGCCGGCGCAGCGTGGCCTCGGCGGTGGTTCGCAGCACGTCGGGGACCGGGAGCTCGTGCGCGACGAGCCAGCGGATCAACGGGACCTTCGCGTCGTACGCGTCGGCGAGCTCGCTCTCGGCCTCCGCGATCGCGTCGCCGAGCACGGCGCCGAGGACGCGCTCGCGACTGCCCGGGAGCAGCGCCGAGAGCGAGAGCTGCGCCCCCGGGAAGTGGTGATCGATCACGCGCTGCGCCGCGAACACGTCGGCGGTCTTGAACGCGCCCGACAGCTCGTCGAGCACGCGTCCCCAGGCGGCCTCTTCCATCGGCGGGCGGATCCCTCCGGTGACGTGCTGCTCGCCGAGGTGCAGGCCCGCGAAGCACAACGCGGTGGCGGCCTCCGTGAGCCGCGAGCGCACGCGCACCGTCCCCGCGACCAGGCGTGCGCGGCCCGAGCGGCGCTCGATCCGGTCGATGAAGTCGACGTGATATCCGTAGACGTCGACGCTCTTCACGGCGTCTGGCTCGACGAGCGTGTGCACCGCGACGTGCGCGCAGACCTTCTCGGGATCGATCCGCGCCGGCCGCACCCGCTGCGCCCACACCTTCCGGCCATCGCCCTCGTCGAGCAGGTTCGAGCGCGCGAGCGCGAGCCGGTGGACGAGCTCGCCCTCGACGGCGTCTCCCCCGATGTCCTCGATCAGCTCCGCGACGCGCGCCGCGTACTGCATGCACTGCACCGTCTCGATGCCCGACAGCTCGTCGAAGAACCAGCCGCAGCTCGTGTACATGAGCATCGCGTGGCGGGCCATCTCCATGAGGGAGAGCGCGCGCACGCGCTCGCTCGGATCGAGGACATGCGATGCATGCACGGCGAGGAACTGATCGCGCGCCTCCGCGGTACGGTGGAGGAGCACCTCGATGTACGCGTCGCGCGCGGCCCACGCGTCGTGGAACAACAGGCGTCCGACGTGCTCGAGGGCGGCCGCGGCCTGCTCGCGCAGCCAGTCGAAGGCGTCGCGCAGCGGGCGCCGCCACGCCTGGTTCCAGCCCGGATGACCGCCGGAGTTGCAGCCACAGTCCTCTCGCCAGCGCGCCGTGCCGTGCACGCAGCTCCACGAGGTGTGCTCGGCGAGCTGGACCTCCCACACCGCCGGCACCACCGTGCGGAACTCGGCGTAGTTCGTGAGGCGCGCGCCGTTCCAGCCGTGCTCGACCTGCGAGAGCGCCCATGCGAGCGCCATGTCGCCGTAGCGGTGGTGATGACCATAGGTCTCGCCATCCGTCGCGATGTGGCACAGCGGAGCCGCGCCATCCTCGGTGGGACCTCGCGCGGTCATCCGCGCGATGATCTGATGACCGTCGGCGAGTAGCCGCTCGAACGCCACGGCCTGGGCGGTCTGACCGTCGTAGAAGAACAGATCGATCGATCGCCCCGAGGGCAGCGGGCAACGATACGCGCGGCCCGGATCGATCGGCTCGGTGCGCCACGCGCCGTTCGGCGGCCGCCATGCCCTCGCCTGGTACGGGGCGAGCACCGTGAACAAGATCCCCTCCGCCGCGAGCGCCTCGAGCGACGGGATGTCGACCGCGCACTCCGCGAGCCACATCCCCTCCGGTCGGCGGCCGTAGCGGTGAACGAAGTCCGCGATCCCCCATCGCACCTGCGTCGCCCGATCCCGGGGCGACGCGAGCGGCATGATGACGTGGTTGTAGACCTGGGCCATCGCCGAGCCGTGACCGCCGAACCGCCGCGCGCTCGCGCGGTCAGCCTCGATCAACGAAGCGTGCACGTCGGGTGCGAAGTCCTCCATCCACGACATCAACGTCGGCCCGACGTTGAAGCTCATCCGCTGGTAGTTATCGACGATCTCGATGATGTGGTTGGTACCGTCGACCACACGCGCCGCCGCGTTGGGGCGGTAGCACTCCGCGGTGATGCGCGCGTTCCAGTCGCGATAGGGATGCGCGCTCGGCTGGGGTTCGATCGCCTCCAGCCACGGGTTCTCGCGGGGAGGCTGATAGAAGTGGCCGTGGATGCAGACCCACTTGTCGGTCACGAGTCGCCTTCGAGTGTACGACGTTTCGCACTACACTGCTGGGCATGCGCGCGGTAGTGGCCCTCGCCGTGGTGTGCGGCTGCGGGTTTCGCGTACCCGCGGGCCGGAACGAAATCGATGCCACGGTGGATGGCGTCGCCGACGCCGCCCCCGATGCGTTCGTGCAGCTCCCCGCGTGCATGACCGCGCCGACCTACACGACCGGCCCGGTCGCGGGCCATCGCTATCGCAAGACAGAGGGCCGCGATCGCGACAGTGCGTTCGACGCATGCACCGTGGACGGCGCGCACCTCGCGGTGATCGAGACCCAGGCCGAGGACGCGTTCGTGAGCACGTTTGCCAACGCCGACGCATGGATCGGCTACGACGATCTGAAGACCGAAGGGAAGTTCCGCTGGGTCACCGACTCCCTGGCGACGTACGAGCACTTCGAGGGCGCGGAGCCGAACGACAACGGTGTGGAGGACTGCACGTATATCAAGGCCAGCGACGGGACCTGGAACGACACGAACTGCGGTGATAACCGTCCGGCGATCTGCGAGTGCGAGGCCGAGTTCGTCCCGCGGCCCACGCCGGCCTGCCGCGGCATGGCCGGGACCACGCACGACGGCCGCAAGTACCTCCTCCGCGAAGGCACGACGAGCAGCGCGAAGACCTGGCTCGACGCGAAGGCGGAGTGCGAGGCCGTCGGCGCACACCTGCCGGTGTTCGCGGACCGCGACGAGGAAGATCCCGTCAACGGGGAGTTCGCCAGTGATAACTGGATGGGCCTCTCCGACGGCGGGGCGGAGGGCAAATTCGTCTGGCTCGACAACACGGCACCCGCATACACGCACTGGAACATCGTCTCGCCGCACGGCGGGAACATGGTCCGCAACTGCGTGCGGGTGAACATCGAATGGGAGGATCAGGACTGCGCGCTGAGCAAGGAGTACGCGTGCGAGTGCGAGCCCTGAGCGCTCAGCGCTCGGCCACGAACACGACCACACCGAGCGGCGGCACCGTCACGACGAGCGACTGCTCGCGACCATGGGCAGCCACCCCTTCGGCCTGCATCCCGCCGCGGTTGCCGAGGCCGCTGCCGCCATAGATCTCGGCGTCGGAGTTGAGCACCTCGCGCCAGAACCCACCGCGCGGCACGCCGACCCGGTACCCCTCCCGCGGCACGGGCGTGAAGTTCGCAACGACGACGACCGCGGGATCTGTGGGATCGCCGTGGCGCGAGTACGCGACGACGCTACCTTCGCGATCATCCCCGACGATCCACTGGAACCCGGCCTGCTCGCAGTCGCCCACGTGGAGGGCGGGCAGCGAGCGATACACGCGGTTGAGGTCGCCGATCCAGCGCGCGATGCCGGCGTGCGCGGGGTGGGCACCGAGCGCCCAGTCGAGCTCGTGGTCGTGGTTCCACTCGCCCCACACGCCGAGCTCGCCGCCCATGAACAGCAGCTTCTTGCCGGGCAGCGTCCACTGGTAACCGTAGAGCAGGCGCAGCGAGGCGTACTTCTGCCACGGATCGCCGGGCATCTTGCCGATCAGCGAGTGCTTGCCGTGCACGACCTCGTCGTGCGACAGCGGCAGCACGTAGTTCTCGGTGTGCGCGTAGATCGCGCGGAACGTGAGCTGGTCGTGGTGGTGCTTGCGGTGCACCGGATCGCGCTCGAGGAACGCGAGCGTGTCGTGCATCCAGCCGAGGTCCCACTTGTAGCCGAAGCCCAGGCCACCGTGCTCGGGCGGACGCGACACGCCGCCCCACGCCGTGGACTCCTCGGCGATCGTC
>JAYVLW010000548.1:0-9800 GCA_043759315.1 Myxococcales bacterium | reverse complement strand
CCGCCTCATCCGCGCGCTCGCCACGCGCTACCGCGATCTCGAGTCGCGCCACGTGCTCACCCGCAGGGTCACCGAGAACGCACGGATCGCGACGACGATCATCAACCACGTCAGCCGCGCCGGGACCTGGGTCAAGCCGGGCGTGCTCGGCGCCAGCTGGTCACACACGTGGGAGGTGATCGCCTCCGAGTGCGGGATCTCCGAGGATCAGGCGCTCTCGATCATCGGGCGCACGCCCGATCTGCAGATCGACCCGCAGACCGACCAGATCACGCTCGAGCTACTCGCGATGGCGTAGCGCGAACGCACCGCGCTCCGGCTCGTGCTCGACCAGGAACGTGGCGCCGTTCGCGATCAGCGGCACCGTGGTGCCGAGGAGGTCCATCAGCCATAGCCGCATCACCCCGCCGTGGGAGACCACGAGAGCCGGTCCTTCCTCGCGTGCGGCGATCCGCTCGAGCGCCCGCCTCATCCGCGCGACCGCCTGCTCGCGGGGTTCGCCGCCGGGTGGCGCCGAGGTCTGCGCGAGCCACGCCGCCCAGGCCTCCGGATGGTGCGCTGCGCACTCGTCGCGGGTCAGCCCCTCGAACACGCCGAACCGCCGCTCCCGCAGCTCGGGCTCGGTGCGGGGGACGGCGAGCCCGAGCCCCGCGGCGATGATCTCGCCGGTCTCGCGCGCTCGGCCGAGGTCGCTCGTCCACACGGTCCGGATGCCCGCGGCGGTGAGGGTGGCGGCGAGCGCGCGTGCCTGCCCGCGCCCGGTGTCGTCGAGCGAGATGTCGGTGTGGCCCTGGAGCTTGCCCAGCGCATTCCAGGAGGTCTGGCCGTGGCGCGCGAGCAGGAGGCTTCGCATGGCGATCCACTGTGCCAGCGATGGCGAGGGTTTTGCGGTCCGTGCGATCATCCTTCGCCTTCGATGCTCAAGCCGGACCTCCAGATCGGTCGCTATCGCGTGATCCACGCGCTCGGCCGCGGTAAGCCCGACGGGCTGTTCGCGGTGGTCGACAACGAGGGTCGTCACTTCGCGATGCGCTCTCCGATCGCGGACCTCGAGGAGAGTGGCAGCGCCATCACCGACCGTTTCCTCCCCGATGCGGAGGCATTGAAGTCGGTGATGCATCTGAACCTCGTCCCGCTGTTCGAAGTGTTCGTGAACCAGCAGGGCTACCTGTGCATGGTCATGGAGCGCGTCGTCGGCCGGAACCTCCGCTTCGCGATCGACAACGGCCCGGTGCGGCCGCGCACGGCGCTCATCATCGTCCGTCAGATCCTCGACGGCGCCGCCGCCGCGCACGCGAGCGGCCGCGTGCACCGCGGGCTGCAGCCGAGCCGGATCCTCCTGGTCCCGCTCGATGGTTGGGAGCTCGTGAAGATCGCCGACTTCGGACTCAACACGCTCCGCGACGACGCCGTCCTCGAGTTCGGCAACGACGCCCTCACGGGCAGCGTGCGGCAGCCGGCGGCCGCGTACATGGCGCCCGAGCAGGTTCGCCAGCGCTCCGTCGATCAGCGCACCGATCTCTATGCGATCGGCTGCATGCTGTTCGAGATGCTGACGGGCCGCACGCCGTACCGCGACTCCGATCCGCAGAACGTGCAGAGCATGCAGGTCTCGGCGCGGCTCCCGAACCTCGACGACGTCTCGCCCGGCGAGCCGTGGATCACCGGGCCGATCAAGGACCTGGTCAGTCGCGCGCTGGCCAAGGAACGCGAGGAGCGGTTTCAGACCGCGGCGCAGATGATCCAGGCGGTCGAAGCGGCCTTCATCTCGATCCAGCACCTGCCGCCCGAGTAGTCAGCGTACAGGTCGCGATCGCGATGTCGGCGCTGGAGATCTCGCGATCGAGCGCGTCGCACGTGGTGCCGGGTCGCGGCGCGCGGACGAGGTTCGCGGGCGGGGTGCCGGGACGACCGCAGACCAGCACCGGATCCGCGCCCTGCTTCTCGACGCAGGCGATGAACCACAGCTCGTCGTCGCGATACGCGGCGGCGGTCCCACAGCACTCGCGGCGCGCGACGGTGAATTCGGGTGCGGCCGCATCGCCCTTGAACACCTGGCCGTGCGCGTACGCGCGGCCTTCGTACGTCTGCACCCAGTACGCGATGACCTTCGCCGGTGCGTCGATCGGAAACCGCACGGTGATCGTGTTCACCGGATCGCAGCTCACCGCGATCAGCGCACACGCGAGCAAGACACCTCGCATGCGTCGAGCATAACCCGTCGCCGCGCTCGGTACGCGGTAGGCTACGCACGTGGTGCGCGTGCTCGCCTACGTCTATCCAGGGTGGCACTCGATCCCCGAGCGGGACGAGTCGTTCTATCCGGGGTTCACCGAGTGGGACCTCGTGGAGGCCTCGGGCCCGCGGTTCCCAGGTCACGTGCAACCGCGGTTGCCGCTGTGGGGCCGCTACGACGATCGCGATCCCGTCGCGGTCGGTCGCCGCGTCACGCTGTGCCGCGAGCACGGGATCGATGGCCTCGTCTATGGCTTCTTCTGGTGCCGCGGCAAGCGGGTGTTCCAGGACGCGCTCGATCTCGGATACCTCGGCTCGCCGGAGGGCGCGGCGTTCCCGTTCGCGCTGATGTGGGCGAACCGGATGCCGCGCCGGGTGTTGCCGGTGCGCCGCGTCGATGCGCCGGTGATCGAGGACGATCGACTTGTCCCCTCCGATGTCGAGGACTTCGTCGCGTTGATGCGCTACATCGCGGAGCGCTACTTCGTACGCGATAACTATCTGCGGGTCGCCGGCCGCGCGTACTTCTCGATCTTCGATTCGACGTTCTTGGTCAAGGAGCTCGGCGCGGATGGAACCCGCACCGCGATCAGGAAGACGCGCGAGATGCTGCGAAGCGTCGGGCTCCCCGACGTGTACCTCGCGGCGATCGAGCCGAACGCGGACATCATCGGCCAGGTGCGCGAGCTCGGCTTCGACGCGGTGACGAACTACGTGCTCCTGCCCGACTGGAAGGGCGAGTTCCTCCAGGACTACGCCGAGTGCGTGGCGATCCGCGCCTCGCAGTGGCCGCAGATCGCCGCGCGGTCGGGGCTCCCGTATCACCCCGCGGTGACGCCGGGCTGGGACGCATCGCCGCGCGGTGCGGACTTCGGTTCCGCACGTCCGAACAAGTATCCGTGGTGGCCGATCATCACCGGGGAGAGCCCCGAGCAGTTCCGCGCCGCCGTGACGCGCGCGGTGGCGTACGCGCGCAGCAGCGGGCGCGCCGCCGACGAGCAGCTCGTGTTCGTGGCCTCGCTCAACGAGTGGAGCGAAGGGCACTACCTCGAGCCGGATACGCGCTTCGGCCTCGGCTGGATCGAGGCCGTGCGCGACGCGCGTCAGAGATGATCACCGTGGCGGTCTCGACCCTGTGAGCCCTGCTACCCTCGGGGCGTGATCCGCCACTCCCTCGTCCTCGTCCTCTGCGTCGTCGCCGCGTGCGGCGCGAGCTATCAGCAAGTCCAGCTCGTCAACAGGACGAGCCGGCCGATCGCCAGCGTGTTCATCTTCCCGACGGGCTCGGCGAACCACGGCGCCTCGCGCGGCACGCTCGCACCCGACGCGACGCTCAGCGTGAAGGTGAGGTCGGGCAACGTCGATGTGCTCGCGGTGAGCGCGAAGATCAAGGTCAACGAGCAGCAGTCCGAGACTCGCACTGCCACCCAGACGCTCGAGCTGAAGAAGCCGGTGTCTCTCGTGTTCCACGACTCGAACCACACACCGCCGGGGCTCGATGAGCCCGGTACGATCGGCGTGGTCTTCCAGGTCACTCCCGAGCCAGAGTAGGGGTAAGCGTGGGGTAGGCGGCCGTCCGCGTGAGCGCGGCCACGATGCCCGGGCTACACTGGTGGAGATGGAGCGGGAGTTCATCGGGCTGAACATCGCTGTGCTCGCGGTGACGGAGTCGAGTGCCGAGGCGATGAAGCTCGTCGCCCAGCGACTCGGCGAGGCGGGCCACGTGGTCTCGCAGGGTTCGATCGAGGACTCGGTGCAGCTGATCCGCGCGAGACTGCTCGAGTACATCGCCGATCCGGGGACCGATGTCGTGATCGTCCTCTCCGGCGTCAGGACCGAGTCCGCCGGTATCGCCCTCGATCCGCTGATCACGCGCGGGCTCAATGGATTCTCCGATCTGCTGCGGATGATCGCGTATCACGAGATCGGATCGGCGGCGATGCTGGTCGATGCCGAGGCCGCGGAGTGCAAGTCGACGTTCGTGTTCGTCCTGCCGGCGTCCGTCTCGCAGGTGAAGATCGCGCTCGACAAGCTGCTGCTCCCGCAGCTCGACTACCGCACGCAGCCGAAGAACCTGGTGATGCAGATGCCGCGGATCGCGCACGCCGATCCGGGTCGCGAGGACGCGGCGGTGGTCGCGTCTGTCAAGGAGACCAACACCGCGCCGATGCCGTGGATCACGCCACGCCTCCCGGGCGAGCCCGCCGTACCCCCGCCGCGGCCCACTGCGCAGCTGCCCGCGGTGCGCAAGTCGATGTCGATGTCGGTCGCCGAGGCGATGCCGTCGCCGAGCGCGAGCATGAGCCAGGTGCTCTCGAAGGTCTCGGCCGCCGTGAGTGTCAGCCAGCAGCTGCCGGTCGCGAGCTCGTTCGAGACCCGCGAGCCGACCGATGTTGGTGCTCCTCCGGCGCCTCCACCCGTGCCGCGCGGCAAGACGACGATCTCGGTGCCGCTTCCGATCAAGCCGCCGGCGAAGCTGATCCCGCTCGCGACGCTGGTGCCGGTACCTGACGTCGTGGCCGCGTCTCCGGTCGAGCCCGTGCCAGAGCGCAAGATGTCGTCGCTCGCAGATCTCGAAGACGACGGCGACGATCTCGACGAGCTCGACAACGGGGTCGCGGAGATCGTCGACGAGCCGCCGCGCGCCGACCCGCCGCTAGCCGCGAGGGTCATGCCGGATGACCTGCCGCCACCCCGTCGCGCCGAGGACTCGCTACCTCCGCTGTACGACGACTCGCCCCGTCGGATCGCCGAGCCGCGCGCGCCCCGCCGCCGGGATGGCAAGGCGCTCGCACTCGTGCTGCTCGGGCTGCTTCTCGTCGCGGCGACCGTCGTGCTCGTCGTCGTGTTCGTGGAGAGGAAGGACCGAGAGGCGCGCGCCGCAACCACGGAACATGGCGCGCTCGTCGCCACGCGCGATCCGGCACCGCCGCCGGCGGACCCACGGCCGCCGACGGAGACGCAGGCCCCGCCGCCCGAGGTGCAGACCGGTGGGACCGAGCTGTCGACGGAGCCGGCGGAGCCGACGGAGATCGAGATGCCGCCGGCGGATTCCGCGCCCACCCCGGTGAAGCAACCTGCGACCCAGCCAGCGAAGGTACCGAAGGCACCGCGGACGCCGCGCGAGCCCCAGGCGGACGCCGTGCATGATCCGGCCGACGTGCTGGCGACCGCACCGGTCAACAAGGTCGAGGACGGATGCGACGAGGTCTCGTGCATCCTCGACAAGTACAAGCAGGCCTGCTGCGCACGGTTCAAGCCTGCCGAGGTCGAGCCGCCACCGGAGAAGCCGGCGACGGGGCTGCCCGAGAAGCTCGACAAGCTGATGGTGCAAGAGGGGCTCGCGAGCGTGAAGCCCGCGGTGATCGCGTGTGGCGAACGGGTCGCGGCGCGCGGCACGGTGAAGGTCCAGGTCAAGGTCTCGCCGAGCGGCAAGATCCTGAGCGTTGGCGTCGCCTCCGCGCCCGATCCGGAGCTCGGCACGTGCGTCGCGGGTGCGGTGAAGCTCGCGAAGTTCCCGGAGACCGACGAGGGTGGCTCGTTCGGCTATCCCTTCGTCTTCTGATCAGTCCGGGTTCATGAGCGTGCGCATGTCTTCGACCATGCGCGCCTTGACGTCGGCGATCGTGCCGCCGCGGAGGCGCAGCTTCGTTGCCTTGAACGCGGACCGCGCCAGGGCCCCCAGGCCCGTCGCCTCGGCGAGCGCCGCCGCGTGCAGCTCGTCTGGACTCGCGACGACACGATCGAGGTACCCGGCGCGGACGGCCTCGTCGGGCGTGTAGATCTGCGCGAGGAGCGTGGCGCGCGTCAGCTCCGCGGTCGTCAGGCGGCTGCGGGCGAACTCCATGGCGAGCACGGGGACGGGCAGGCCGATCTGCACCTCGTTGAGACCGATCTTGAACGCACCTTGCACGCCGATCCGGGTGTCGCCCGTGAGCACCACGAGCGCACCGCCGGCGAGGGCGTGGCCTGTGCACGCGATCACGAGAGGTAGCGTGGCACCGTAGAGGCGGAGCAGCAGCTCGGACCCGCGACCGAGGAGCGCCTTCGCCTGCTCGGGCCCGCTCATCATCACCCGCAGATCGAAGCCGGCGCAGAACCTGTCCGCGCGGCCGGTGAGCACCACGGCGCTTGCTTCAGCCTCGGCGCGGGTGAGCGCGGCGAGCAGCCCATCGATCATCTCGACCGACAGAGCGTTCGCCTTGCCATCGTCCATGCGGATGACGGCGACCTTCTGTTCGAGGGCGTAGTGGACGATGTCGGGCATGGGGCTGCGATACTATGCGAAAAAGGCGTGGCGGATCTGCACACGGTTGATGCCTCGACGACCCCCGCGCGCCTCGTCGTGTGCGAGGACGCCGGGACGCGCGAGGTCGGGCTCGGGGCCCAGACGCTATCGATCGGGAGCGCGCCCGAGTGCGAGATCGTGATCTCCGCGGGGTGGATCGCCGCGAAGCACGCACGGCTCGCGCTGGTCGCCGGTGCGCACCACGTGATCGCCGAGCGCGGCGCGCGCGTGATGCTCGGAGGGGCCGAGATCGTCGACGCGGTGCTGCACGACGGCGATACCATCGCCCTGCGAGATCCGCGGACCGGTGCCGAGGTCACGCTTCTCTACAAGAACCCTCAGGCGAGCCGGATCGCTCCGGTCCAGCACTTCGCCACGCCTCCGGGCACGCCCGTGCTGTCGATCGGCCGGAGCGGCGCCGACATCGTGCTCGATCAGGCGCTGGTCTCGCGCCACCACGCCGATCTCGTCTGGGAGAATGGCCACCACGTGCTGCGCGACCGCGGCTCGGCGAACGGTACGTTCGTCAACGGCGTCCGCGTCGACGGTGCGCGCCAGCTCGCGCCCAGAGACGTGGTCCAGATCGGCACGTTCCGGCTGACCTACGATGGCGATAGCCTCGATTCGTACGACCAGCGCGGGGCGATCCGGCTCGACTGCACGGCGCTCGAGCGCGTGGTCGGCGACAAGACGTTGCTGGCCCCGACGACGCTCTCGATCGAGCCATGCGAGTTCGTCGCGATCGTCGGCGGCAGCGGCGCGGGCAAGTCCACGCTGATGACCGCGATGTGCGGGTTCGTACGCGCAACGCGGGGTAAGGTCGCGATCAATGGCGACGATCTGTACGCCGGGTACGACGCCTATCGCTCGGTGATCGGCTACGTGCCCCAGGACGACATCCTTCACGTGACGCTCACCGTGGCGCGCGCGCTGCATCACGCGGCGCGACTCCGCCTCCCCTCCGACACCACGCCCGGGGAGATCGACCTGCGCATCGCGACCGTGCTCGATCAGGTCGACATGACCGAGCACGCGAACAAGCGCATCGACCAGCTCTCGGGCGGGCAGCGCAAGCGCGTCTCGATCGCGTGCGAGCTGCTCGCCGATCCGTTGCTGCTGTTCCTCGACGAGCCGACGTCCGGGCTCGATCCGGGCCTCGAGCGAAAGCTGATGATCACGCTGCGCAAGCTCGCCGATAGCGGTCGCACGGTCGTGCTGATCACGCACGCGACCGCGAACATCCGGCTGTGCGATCACATCGTGTTCCTCGCCGAGGGCAAGCTCGTCTACTTCGGTCCGCCGCAGCAGGCGCTGCAGCTGTTCGGCGCCGCGGACTTCCCGGATCTGTACGAGGCCCTGGACGAACCTGGGACGCCGGATGCGTGGGTCGCCACCTACGGTGCGTCGCTGCAGCACCAGAAGTACGTGGTCGAACGGCCGGCGCGCGCGCCCGACTCGCCGAGTGTGGATCAGCGCGCGGAGAACGAGCGGCGCTCGAGGACCTTCGCGCAGTCTCGGCTGCGGCAGCTCGCGATCCTCACGCGCCGGTACCTCGAGTTGATCCTGGCCGACAGACGAAACCTCGCGCTGCTGCTCCTGCAGGCGCCGGTGATCGGGCTCCTGCTCGTCCTGGTCTCGCGAGGCGATGGCCTCACGTCCGGACGGATCGAGGCGAAGAAGCTGATCTTCATGCTGGCGACCACCGGCGTGTGGTTCGGCGTCATCAACTCGGCCCGCGAGATCTGCAAGGAGGCGAACGTGCTTCGCCGCGAGCGGCTCGCCGGGCTCCACGCGGGGCCCTACGTGCTCTCGAAGATGATCGTGCTGACGCTGCTCGTCCTCGTGCAGAGCGCGCTGCTGATCGGCGTGGTCGCCGCGGCGACGAAGCTGCCATCCTCCGGCGTGCTGCTCCCGCCGCTCCTCGAGATCTACCTGACGATCGCGTTCGCAGGGGGGGCGGGCATCGCGCTCGGCCTGTGCGTCTCCGCGATCGCCACGACGCCCGACAAGGCGACCAGCCTGATCCCGATCGTCCTCGTGCCGCAGGTGCTGTTCGCCGGGATCATGTTCGGCCTCAAGGGCCCGACCGCGATGATCTCGAACCTCGTGTCGGCGCGGGCGGCGGTCGATGCGATATCTGCGACCGTCGACATCAACCAGCTCGCGACACCGGTCTTCATGCCGCTGGAGCCGCAGTACGCCCATTCGAGCAGCATCGTGCTCGCGGCCTGGGGGATGATGGCGCTGCAGGCGCTCGGCTACTCCGCCGTTGCGTGGATCACGCTGCGGCAGCGTCGCTGAACCCGATCAACCGCATCATCCGGTGGCGCAGCGTGAGCTCCGGCATCGGCGCATCGTCGATCTCGGCGAGCGAGTCCTCGGAGCGCGAGAACCACGCATCCTCGACGAGCTCGGCGAGGTGATCCGCCTCGGAGTCGGCGACCCACTCGTACACCAGCTCCATCTCCACCTCGAGGTCCATACGTTTGGATGCATCCCGCATCCACCGCTCGAGGTCAACTTTCGCTCGGTCACGGGCGGGGTAGCGAATCCCAGTCGTCCCAGCTCGAGAGCAAGGTCGCCACCGCGTGGGGCAGGCGGATGATCGCGAGCCTCCCGTCGTCGACGCTGCACAGGAGATCGTTCGTCGCCTTCCGGCCGAGGATGATCTCGAGCTCGCGACCGTGGAGCGCGTGGCCTTCGGTCACCGCGTCCATGACCTGGGCGAGCACCTTCCTCTGATCGGCCCAGGTCAGCGCGTCCCAGCCCTCGAGATCGATCGCCGCGCCACGCGCCTTGCCCCACGCGAACCAGGGCGCGTCGTCGATCCGGCGCACCGACGGCTGGGTGCGGGGCGCAGCCGCGAGCGCGTGCGCGATGACGTGCTCGGGCAAGCGCACGTCGTGTGCCTCCACGTAGTGTGCGAGCCCTTCGGGCCACGCGAACCTGCCGTCCGTGAGATCGAGCGAGCCCATCTGCTCGCTCGGTGTGCCGCACGCGAACCGACAGTACGAGGTGCCGCGATAGCTCTCGAGCTCGTCACCGGCGCGCAGGTACGCGACCACCGCGGTGCGCTCCGCGGGATCCCAGGCGCCGACCAGCCGCTGCGGGCGGGGATAGGCGCTCGGTGCGCGGTCGTTGAACCAGTAGCCAACTGCTTCGAGCATCGAGGCGAGCTTACACGCTGCGCGCGCGGGTTCATCGGCGTCCACGACGGGCTCCGCGCACGGGGCCATCGGCGTCCACCCTGGGCCGATTCCCGGGGCCTGCTCGTCGC
>JAYVLW010000547.1:0-11417 GCA_043759315.1 Myxococcales bacterium | reverse complement strand
TTCAGCCGCCACATCTCGGCCGTCGCCGAGCTCGGCGTCGAGCACATGTTCAATCCCGAGGCGAGCGTCACGGCGACGCTGTTCATCCCGGCGGTCGGCCTGATCGGCCGGCTCTAACCCGCCGACGACGGATCGCGACGCGTCACGATCGTGGTGCTCTCGATCTCCACGCGTTCGTCACCTGGCGCCGCGTCGACGATCATGACGTCGCCCCGGTCGGTGCGCTCGAGCTCGCGGTTCCCGGGCGTGCGATTCCGGCGCAACAGGCGCAGCGGGAGGCGCCCGGCGTCGCTGCAGCCCAGCACTTCGACCTTGCCCTTCTGGGTGCGCGGCGCGCCGACGATCCGCCACGGGTTCGACTCCTCGGCGAGCCGACGGGGATCGCGGCGCAGGACGAGGTAGCTGAACTTGAGTCCGCCATTGCGCAGGTGCGTGAGCCGCGCGAGCTCGGCGGTCCGCGGTGACAGGATCACCGCGCGATCCTCGTGGCACCAGTCGGTCGGATCGGCGAGGGCGGGGCAGGGCGCAGCGCGCCGCGTACATGGCGCGAACACGTGCGCTTCGCCGCGCGCGAGGATGGCGTCTCGCACCGCGTGCAGCGTACGCGACGTCTCGCGCAGCGCTGGTTCGATGATGATCACGCTGCCATCGGGCGACAGGGCGGCGAGCGCGCGCTCGACCATCGCGAGTCGCGCGGCGTCGTCGAGCTCGTTGAGCAGCGTGCCCATGACGACCAGATCCGCGTCGGGGAGGCGCGTCGTGATGGCATCGTCGACGCGCGTGACGATCGTCGTGGCGGACTTCGCGCGGGCGGCGAGGTCGCGCACGCTCGTGGCGGCGATGCCCAGCGCCGCGCTGTCTCGGTCGATCGCGGTGATCGCGAGCGGCAACGCTGTGATGGCGACCAGGCCGAGGCTCATGGCACCGCAGCCGGCACCCAGATCGGTCACGCGGAGCGGACGCGCGGCCGGGAGGGCACCGCGGTTCGCCAGCTCGCGGAAGGGGATCGCGATCTTGAGCGCATCGGCGATCGTGAAGAACACCGCGCGGGCGGCGAGGTCAGCCGTGCGGTCGGCTGGCGCCGAGAGCCGCGCGCGGTCGGTGGTGTAGCGCTCGGACCGATCCTGGATCGCGCGGATCAGCGCACCCGTCGCGAGCGGGCCAGCACCGATCGCCGAACGCGTCGCCGCGTACAACGAATCCTCGAGGTCCGGCGGAACGACGAGCGCGCTCAGTCAGCCTTGTCCTTGGGAGCGTCGGGCTTCGCGTCACCGGCCTCGTCGGCCGTGGCCTCGGCGCTCGGCGGCGCGACGGACTTCTTGTCCTGCTCGACGCCATCGCCCTTCTTGTCCTTGGCCTTCTTGCTCTTCGGCTTCGCGTCCGCGGCAGGCTCGGTCGGCCCATCGCCGTCGATCGGCGTCGCGACCCCCCAGGCCGCGGCGGCCTTCGTCTCGAGCTCGGCTTTCGGCGCGGTGGATTTCGGCATTTCGGGCGGCGGAGGGATGGTATCGGCGGCGCCCATCGGCAGCTCATCACCGACGGTGCGCATGGGCTGGGTCTGGCGCAGCGTCTTCGGCGTGACCTGTGCGACCATCCGCGGGGGCAGGCCGGGCGGGGTGGCGAATGCGGTCTCCGTGGGCTCGTCGGCGGCGAACGGGTTGCCCGGCAGCTCGACGGGCTGCGTGGACTCGCCCTCCATCGGCGATGGCACGCCCTCACCGACGTCGAGCACCTGGACGGCGATACCGGTGATGTTGTCGTGCCCGCCGCGGGTCTTCGCGAGCTCGACCATCTCGGCGAGGGCCGCGCCGGGCGCATCGGCCGAGAGTCGCTGCGCGATCTCGTCTTCGGCCGGGAAGTAGTCGTGCATGCCGTCGGAGCAGAGCAAGAGGCGGTCTCCACGCCGCAGCGTGACGTGCGCCATCTCGACGCCGACGTCGGCGGAGACGCCGATCGCGTTGACGAGGATCGTGCGCAGCGGAGATACCTGCGCCTCCTCGATCGTCAGCTTGCCCTCGATGACGAGGACCTCGGCGACCGTGTGGTCCGTGGTGATCTGCGAGGGCTTGCCGTCGCGGATCAGGTAGGTGCGGCTATCGCCGACGTGGGCGACGAACGCTTCGGGACCGGCGACGAGCACGACGTCGAGCGTGGTCCCCATGCCCGCCTTGTCGGGCTCGGCCTGGCCACGCTGATAGACAGCCTGGTGCGCGCCGAGGACGGCGTTCTGCAACAGCTGCACGATCCCGCGGCGCCCCGCATCGCTGGGCGCTTTCTTGAAGGCATCGATCTCGATGCGCGCTCCTTCGAGCGTCTGCCGGACCGTGTCGACGGCCATCGCAGACGCGACCTCGCCGGCGGCATGCCCACCCATCCCATCCGCGACGATGAAGAACCCTTTCGAGGCCTCCATGAACGCGGAGTCCTCGTTGTGCTCCCTCACGACGCCGACGTCAGTGACGAGCCAGGCTTCGAGGGTCACACGCGAGGCCTCGTCTTGGGTAGCTGCAGCCATTCAGGTGCCTTGAACAACTCGAGTCTCCCTCGCGCAGCCATCGCGCCGCAAGCGGGACAACCCACTAGTCTCGTGTGATCACGATCGGCGGCGGGGGAGAGCCTGCGAGCGCCATCGCTTGCCCTTGTGCCGCAAGTCGCTCCATGCACAGCTCGATCGCCTTTGGCTCCCGGTCCACGGTGACGAATCGCCTGCCCAGGCGCTGTGCCACGGCCGCCGTGGTCCCCGACCCTGCAAACCAATCGGCGACCTGCTCGCCGGGCTTGGTGACGGCGCGGACGATCCGCTCGACCAACCGCTCGGGCTTCTGGGATGGCCAACCATTGCGTTCGCGATCGGAGTGATTGAGCGTCTCGACGTCAGCCCACCAGTCCTCGGGGATCTTGCCGGCGGCCACCGGATAGCGATAGACGCGCCCGGTCTTCTTGTCGGTCTTCTCCTGGACGGGCGCGCCGCCATCGAGGACCACGCGCATGTGCGAGCCGCCGCGCCGCGGGATCCGGATCGCGTCGGGGTAGAACGCCCACGCGTCGCCGCGCGCGTACCACAGGATGGTGTCGTGCTTGCGGCCGAACCCGCGGCGGCTCTTGCCGCCGACCGCGTAGCACCACACGATCTCGTTGACGAATCGGTCCCTGCCGAACAGGCGGTCGAGCGCGACCTTCACGTAGTGCACGGCGCGGTAGTCGAGGTGGACGAACAGCGAGCCGTGGTCCGCGAGGGCGCGACGGCTGTGCTCCAGCAGCGGCAGGATCCACGCGACGAAGGCATCGGGATCGTCCGCGCGGTCGGCGTAGCGGTGCCCTCGCCCGACCTGCACGATGCCCGTCCCGAACGGGGGATCGATGTAGATCGCGTCGAGGGCGCCGTCCTTGATCTTCGCCGCCTGGGCGAGCGCGTCGCCGCACACGATCCGATCCGGGGCGCGGTCGGTGCGGCCCCCGAACTCCAGGCGGTCACCGCGCCGGCTCGTCTCGGTCGCCACGCCCTCTACCGGCTCGATCTCCATCCGGTCGCGACAGTACACTCCCGCCGTGCGCTTCGGCCTCTGGTACCCACTCCTGTCGGCGGCCGATCACGCGCCTGCGGAGCCCGGGATCTTGCAGGTCCGTCTGGCCGCCGGGCTCGTCGACTACCCGCGCGGGAAGAGCGCGATGGTCCATTACGCCGAGGTGGCAGATGTCCGTGCGGCAGCGCTCGCCCAGGCCTCCGCGCATGGGGCCTCGGCCTCGGGCCTCGTCTGCCGCCACCTGATCGAGATTCCTGACGCTACTGACCTCGGCACGTTCTATGCGAAGTTACGGGAACAGTTCGTGCGACGGTTTGGAAGTCCCCCGGTGTTCACTCCCGAGATCAAGCGATGAACCTCGTCGAAGCCGAGTCCACGGGACCCGTCGAAGGCGATGCGCCGCTGGTCACGCCACCGCGGCCGCCTCATCGCAGGGTGTCGGTCTCGCTGCTGTTCACCCTGACGGTCCTGATCGGGACCGTCGTCGCCATCTACCTGCGCTTCCCGGCTCGCCACAATCAGCTGATGACCGAGGCGATGGCCAGTCACGCGGAGACCGAGCCCGTCTGGGATCTCGCCACGCCCACCCCGGCGGAGCTCCGCGCTTGGGCGATCGGAGTTGTCGGCAAGGATCCGCCGCTGCCGCTGTCGGCGGCGAAGGTGGCCGGAGCTCGTCGCGTCACGATCTTCAGCCGCGACGCGGCGGTGATCGGCACCGAGGTCGGCGGCGAGCGGGTGACGTACTTCGTGCAGCGCGCGCAGGGCGTTGCGCCCGATCACTCGGAGCGCACGGATGGCGAGGTGCTGGGCGTATCGTGGAGGAAGGGCCCGTACACCTGCATCGCGGTCGGGCCGGCGCCTAGCAGGAAGACCTGGCGCGCCGCGTTTCCGTAGCCCGGATGAAGCCCGCCTGCACTACTCCGGCGCGATCGTCACGCACGCCGTCCCGCGATCTCCGCCGGCGCTCGTCACCGTCGCACACACGCGGTTGGTGTTCGCTCCGGTGAGCACGAACGCTCCCGGAAGGACGATCCGGTTTCCGCACGCGATCGTCGCCGGCATCAGCGGATGATCACTCGCGCCCGGGCCGGCGGGGCCCACCTCGGTGACGGCGACCTCGACCGACGCGGAGACCGCGGGCGGGCAGGTGACCACGACCTTCCACCGATCTCCGGGCGCGAACGAGCGCACATCCGCTCTCACGACTCCGCCGCGCTCGCGCACCACGCCGAGCACGACCTCGCCGACGCCCTTGACGACGACGGCGTCCTCTCGGACGCGCTCGCCTCCGCGGCGGACCACCACGAGGACGACCAGCGCCGCCGCCGCGAGCGCCATCGCCGGGACCGCCCATCGCCACCACGCCCGCGCGGGCTTCGCTGCCGGCACGACGAGCGGTGGCAGTGCGACGAGATCGGTCGTGATCTCCTCGAGACAATGGCTGCACGCCGGGCACCTGGCGACGTGCGAGGTGATCACGGCATCCGAGCGCGTGCTCGCGTACCGCTCGAGCCGCGGCCACGAGATCGGCTCACCGATGCAAGCGAGCGCGCTCACGATGCTGCCTCTTGCCCGCGGAGCGCGATGACTTCCTCGCGGATCCGATCGAGGCGCTTGCCGATGGTCTTGCGCGACAGGCGCAGATGCTCGGCGATCTCCTCCTGCGTCATGTCGTCGACGAACCGACACACGAGGACCTGGAGGTGACCTTCGTCGAGCCGCTCGGCGAGCGCGGCGATCAGGCCGACGCCGACGACCTGATCTTCGAGACGCACGCGCCCGACCGGTGCGGCCGCGGTCTGCTCGCGCTCGAGCAAGCGTGCCCGCGTGCCCCGGTCGCGAACGACGTTGAGGCACCGGTTGGTGATGGCGCGGTAGAGGTAGGGGAGGTCCACGTCACGAGTCCACTTGGGGATCAGATCGACGAACAATGCATGCATGACATCGGTCGCATCTTCGCGGCTGCGAAGGATGCGTTCGGCCTTGCGTACGAGCGCGGGCCCGTACGCCCGGTACGCCGACTGTGGATCACTCGCAGCGTCCACCCTGGATGCCGGTGCTGAAACATTCGCCAGGTGCGAGATCGTCCTCCACGGGGCACTGCTCGGGCGAGGAGCACACGCGGCCGTCGTTGCACTGCTTGCGCTCGGGTCCACGGCACCGATTCGAGATGCAATCGTCAGCGCTCGCGCACGGCTCGTCGACGGTGCGGCGGTGGTCGTTCGGGCTGCACACGAACGGTCCGCGATCGTAGGCCTGACCGCACACTTCGCCACCGGAGCACGGAGCGCTGTTCGCGCAGGTCGAGCACACGAAGCCGGCGCACACGCCGCTCCCGCACTCGGCGCCGCTGATGCACTGCTCGCCGAGCGCATGGCCGCCGGTCGCGACGCAGGTGACCGGAACGTGGAGGACGCGCGATCCCGCGGTGCCGACACCGCAGGTCTCGCCGGCGATACACGCGGCAGCTCCGAGGCCCGGATCGCAGCCGACGCATGCGCGCGCGATGCCGAACCACGAGCTCGGATCGTTGACCAGGCGGCACATCCCGCTGGTGCACTGTGCGTCGGTGCTGCAGACCCCACCGAGAGGCGCGGGCGCGGGGACGACCTCGGTGAAGCCCTCGCACTGCCCGCTCGCGGTCTCGGCCTGCAGCTGCGCCACCACGGCCTTGCCGGCGCCTTGCTTCGTGATCTCGAAGCGCACGCCGCCGAACGGGGCGCGGATCGGGATCAAGTAGGCGAGCGGCTTCCACCTCGAGGTCGGGATGCGCTCGCTGTGCTCGACCGATCCATCGCCGTAGACGTCGATGTTGAGGCGCACCTCGGCGGTCTCCTCGACGTTCGAGATCAGCTCGAACCGGATGCACGTGGTGTCGCCGCTCGTCACCGGGGTGAGCTGCTCGAACGCGACGTCGGTGCCGATCATCTCGACGCCCGAGTCGTTCTTGTTCCAGGTGCCGACCTTCTTGATCTCGCCGCGCTCGAGCTTCCAGGTGCACAGCACGTCACCGCACCAGAGATCGAAGCCCTGGTCGCGCGTGATCTGCCCGCAGTCGGTGGCGCCGAGCTGTGAGGCCGCGGCGACGAGGAGGAGGAAGGAGAACGGCAAGCGCATGGTGGGACCTCTAGAACGAAGCGCCGAAGCTGATGTGCAGGCGATGACCGCCGCTGGCGTGACGATCGCCGATGTCGTTGGTGACCGAGGGGCTGTACGCGAGCTCGTAGCCGATGGTGCCACCCCAGCCGGTGAACCACGGACTGCGCACGACGAGCCCTGCGCCCGCGGTGAGAGCGAGGCCGAGGTCGCTCTCGGTGGTCCAGGTGCCCTCGACATCCTTGAAGTGGGAGCGACCGAGCGCGAGACCGCCGCCGAGCTGGCCGTACAGGCCGACGAACGAGAGGAAGCCGTGATCGCCGCCCATCTGCACGCCGCGCGCGACGGCCATCGCGCGGATCGTCGACCACTTCGTCGCGAGGCTGCTGTCGGAGTCGGAGCGCGTCCACTCGGGCGCCTGCTCGAAGCTCGCCGAACCGCCGAACCACAGCTGCTTGGTCATCTGGCGCACGTACGTCGCCGCGATGCCGGCGGTCAGCGCCATGTCGTCCTCCGAGTAGCCGAAGTTCGCGAGCGTGTCGGTGTAGCCATCGTGCCGCTCGGGGCCGGCGAAGAGATCGAGCTCGACGAGGTGACGCGGGCGGAAGGTCGCGCCACCCTTCGCGGTGCTCGTGACGATCGCCTCGCTCGTGCAGCGATCGAGATCGAGGGTGACGCCGCCTGGGCCGGCGGTGAGCTGGCAGCGCTGGAGCCGCATTCCGGAGCGCACGAGCACCTGGTAGTCGCCGGGCGCGACGGCGATCCGCACGGCCGCCCCCTTCGCCTTGTACGTCTCGGCGACCACGGCCTTCGCCCTGCGATCCTCGACCAGGGTCTTGCCCTCGAGCGCCGCGGGTAGCTCGATCGAGCTGGTCGCCGAGCGAGGGAACGACATCGGGATCTCGCCGTGGCCCTTGAGGTCGACCTCGAGGCTGACGTGCTGGCCACCGACGGCGGTCTCTGCCGTGGCGAGCAGGGTCTGGTGATACGCGTAGCGATACGCCTCGTCGATGGAGACCTGACCGTCGCGGTTCGCATCGCCGGCGCCGCGCATGCCGACCAGCAGGTGGTGCGTGAAGTAGCTCGAGCGCAGGGTCTCGCTCTCCTGCGAGAGCTCGCTGCCACTCGAAGAGGCGAGCACCGCGATGCCGGTCGCGTCGAGCTGGTTGCGCGAGTTGTACGAGAAGTCCGCGGCGGGTGCGGCGCCCTTGACGCGCGAGAACGCGCCGCTCTGGCACGCGTCGAGGACGACCACGGTCAGCGCGGCGGGTACCGAGAACAGGCGCGTGCGCAGCTCGGCGAGCGGCAGCTCCCGATCTCCGAGGTCGAGGGCGGTCGCGCGGGCGTGCCCCGAGTAATAGAAGAACACGCGCGCCTGGCGACCGGCGGCGAGGTCCGCGGTGACGCGCGTCGACAGGCGGACGAGGCGATCGCGCAGTTGATCCGGCGTGGGGTGGACGATGACGTCGACCATGTCGGGCGAGTACCCGCCGAGCTCGCCGAGGAGGCCGGCGACGCGCCGGGCGTCATCCTCCGCGTACCGAAGATCGGTCTGACCGGGACCGCCGGCGTTCGAGCCCACCACGAGCGCGTACGTCGCGATCGGCGGCGGCGTCTCGGCGCGCACGGGCGCCGCGGCGAGCACGGTGCCTGCGGCGGCGAGGAGGAGGGCTTGGCGGAGCATGCTGGGTGCCTTGCTCCTATGACACGCCAGCCCGCGCCGATGGGAACCTAAACGTTTGCGTCACATTTCGGCAGATTACGGCTCGTCCTTGTCGTCGATGTGGACCGCGCGGCGGATCGTGGCCTTACCGAACTTCGCCGCCAGCTTGTCGATGGTGTCTCCGAGCCGCTCGCCTCTGGCGCGCGCGGCCTCGTCGAACCCGAGCTGGCGCGGGGCATCGCGCGCCTCGAGGTTGGTCGCGGTGACGCCGCACAGCCGGACGCGGCAGCCCTTGCGCCCCTCGATCGCCACCTTGTCGAGCAGCTCGATCGCGGTCCGCCCGAGCACCGCGCCATCGCTGGTCGGTGCGTCGAGTGTGGTGCGGCGCGAGATCTCGCGAAAGTCGTCGTACTTGATCGCGAGCACGACGGCGCGTGCGCGCAGGTGAGCGCCGCGCAGCCGGCTCGCGACACGATCGGCTTGATCGAGCAGGACCACCGCGAGCTCCCCCTTGTCGTCGATGTCCTCGTCGAACGTCTCGCGGTGGCCGACCGAGACGGGATCGGACTCGGGGTGAACCTCGCGCGAGTCCTCGCCGCGGGCGAGCGCCGCGAGGTGGCGTCCGGTGATCGCGCCCAGCCGCCCGACGAGCGCGGCCTCGGGATAGCGCGCGATGTCGCCGATCGTCGACAACCCGAGGCTCGCCAGCACCTGGCGCGTCGCCTCGCCGACGCCCCACAATCGGGTCATCGGCAGCGGGTGGAGAAATCCGAGCAGGCCCTCGGACGTGACGACCCGGAGGCCATCGGGCTTGTCGATGTCGGACGCGATCTTCGCCGCGAGCTTGATCGGCGCGACCCCGACCGACGCGACGAGCGACAGCTCGGATCGCACGCGCGCCTTGATCGCGCGCGCGATCGTCGGCCCGTCACCGAGCAGGCGCTCGCTCGCGGTGACATCGAGGAACGCCTCGTCGAGGGACAGACCTTCGACCTCGGGCGAGTAGTCGCCGAGGATCTGGAAGAAGCCGCGCGACGCCTCGACGTAGCGATCCATGTGGTGGCGCACCACGATCGCTGCCGGGCACCGCCGCAGTGCCTCGGCCATCGGCATCGCGGAGCGGATCCCGAACGCGCGCGACTCGTACGAGCACGAAGCGACCACCCCGCGGCGCGCCGAGCCCCCGACGAGGACGGGCTTGCCGCGCAGCTCGGGGTTGTCACGCTGCTCGACCGCCGCATAGAAGGCGTCGAGGTCGACGTGGAGCAGGGTCTTCACGTCACGTGGTGCGTCACTTGGCGAACATCAGCGGACCGCGCACCACCATGATCACGATCACCGTGATCGAGGCGAGGAACAGGCTCCACAGCCATTGCGGGACCGGGGTGATCTTGCCCATGCCGAACTTCTTGATCCGGCCGCGGAGGATGCCGTGGACGGGCAGCATGCCGAGCACCACGACGGTGAGCTTGATGTGCAGCCAGCCCGCGCCCGGCTGGGCGAGCATGTTGCCTCCGGGCGCCCCGAACACGATGCCGAGGCCCGTGCCGATCGCGACCGCGGACGCGATGTCGGTGGAGAGCGCGATCGATCGCTCCATCAGCGTGAGCTTCTCGTGGGCGTCCTTCGGCGCGTGGGCGTGAAGGCGCAGCATCCAGTAGATGGCGAACAGCCCGCCGATCCACAGGAACAGCGAGATCAGGTGGCCGGCTTTGAGCCACAGGTAGATCTTCGGATCCATGGCCTGCAAGGTACCACCTGCCCCGACACGCCGCTGCCCGCGCAGCGCCCCTACTCGGGGTATGATCGTTGTCCAGTCGTGGCCCGGGTCCTCAAGATCTTCTTCCACGATGCGTGCTTCGACGGCACGACCTCGGCGGCCTTGTTCTCGGCGTTCTACCGGGACGTGATCGACAAGGACGTCGCGATCCAGGCTGTCGGGATGGTCCACAAGGACGGCAACCCGTTCGAGGGCCTCCCGCTGGACGCCGACGACCACGCCTGCGTCGACTTCCGGTTCTGTGCGGATCCGAAGATGCGCTGGTGGTTCGATCACCACCCGACCGCGTTCCAGCCCACGGCGCTGCGGGAGGTGTTCGACGCCCAGCACCTCCCGACCTGGTTCTTCGATCCCGAGGCGCCGTCGTGCGCCGGGCTGATCTCTCGCGCGCTCCAGAAGGGCTGGGACTGGAAGCCACCGCCGCACCTCGTCGACGCCGTCGAGTGGGCCGATACGATCGATGCCGCGCAGTTCCCTTCGGCCGCGGATGCCGTGGCGCTCGAGGTCCCGGCGCAGCGGCTCGCCGCGTGGCTCGCGCATGGCCGCTCGCCGCTCGATACCGCGCGCTATGTCGAGTGGTTGTCGCGCAGCTCGCTCGCCGAGGTCGCGCAGCGCCCGGAGGTGGCCGTGCAGCTCGCGGCGGTGGAGGCCGAGCGGGCCGCGGAGGTGGAAGCGATCCAGCGGCTCGGCGTGTGGGCCGGGGACGTCATCGTGTTCGATCGCTTCGCGGAGGTCGGCGCGCGCAGCCCGGGCTTCCTCGGCTATCTCCTGTTCCCCCGGTCGCAGTACGCCGTCACCGGCACGCGCACCACCTCCACGATCAAGATCTCCGTCGGCGTGAACCCGTGGACGGAGCATCCGCGCGAGCACGACATTGGCGCTATGTGCGCGAGGTACGGCGGTGGCGGGCATGCGGTGGTCGGCGGCGTGACGCTGCGCGCGGAGGAGCTGCCTCGAGCGCAGGCAACCCTCGCCGCGATCGTCAAGGAGCTCGCGGAATGAGGCTCGCGCTGGTCGTCCGTGAATCAACGCCGGGCATGTCTTCTTCCGCACCGGCCTCCCGACCGGCGAGACCCTCACGCTCACCTCGAGCTGCTGAGCGCGAGACGCGTCACAGCAGCGGTGCGAGCTGCTGGAGGACCGCATCGCGTGCGCTGATGGCGCGGTCGTACTCTCGCCACAGCCGCGGCGCGCTCTGGTAGTCGTCCGCCGCGTACGGATCGGAGTCGTAGTAGAGCACCGTGCGCGTGATGCTGCCGACGAGCTCGTCCTCGGCACGCGACCAGGTCGCGACCAGCCTGCGGAGCGCCGGATCGAGCGCGAGTTGATCCGCGTGAGCGAGGAGCGCGCGGCA
>JAYVLW010000546.1:0-7070 GCA_043759315.1 Myxococcales bacterium | reverse complement strand
GAGCGGATCACATCGACGTGGCGCGGCCGGCCGGTGTCCTCCTGGATCCGGCCGTCGCGGTGGGCCCCCGACTCGAGCACGATCGCTCCGTGGGCATCGCGAACCGTGACGTGCAGCCACATCCTGCGTGACGGGTAGCCCGTTGGCAGCTTGTGCCCGGTCCGGTTCGTCACCGTGATCCGGACCTGCGCACCACCCGGATCCGGGACGATCGCGAGCTCGGCGGAGCGCGTGAGGAAGCGCTCGGTCCTGGCCGCGGCATCTGCGAGCTGGTCGGCCGAGGCGGCGCTCTGGAGCCACGGGGTGTTGCGCGCCAGCGCGCCGAGCAGGTACGCGTTGCCCCCGCGCAGCGTGTGCCGGCGGTAGTGCTCCCGCGTCGGGGCGTTGACGGGGCGCGCGCTGATCGGCGTGGCGATCGGCGGCGAGCTCGGATCCAGCTCGTCTTCCGTCGCCGGCATGTGGCAGCTCTGACAGGTCATGGGCGTCTGGCCGAGCGGCGCCGACTCGTCCTGGAACGCGGAGTTCTTCCATTCGAGATACGTGGTCTGCTCGGCGACCTCGCGCTCGGGATCGAGCTGGCCCGTGACCGGTGACACCGGATGCACGAGCACGGTGTGACACGGTGCGCACAACCGACTCTCCGAGACGTGCGTCGACGGCAATGGTCGACTCCGGATCATCTGCACCATCGCATCCCCCAGTGGTGCGGGCAGCACCCCGTAGACCGCGCGGTCCTGGCGGAGCTCCGTGTTGTTCACGAACGTGGCCGCGGTGCCCAGCCCGTCGGGCAGCATGGCGTGACAGCCGAGGCAGCCGACACCATCCCTCCCGAGCACCGCCCGTGGCGTGGTGCCGCGCACCAGATCATCGATCCCGAGGTGCCGATCCTCGGCGAACCCCACCGGTGCATGACAGCGGATACACAACGGCTCGATCGAGCTCGCGAGCGCGGGGTGAGCAGCCAGCTCGCGCCGGACCGCGGCGAGGTAGTAAGGATCGCGCGTCGACAGCCCCATCATCGACGACGCGAAATCGGTGACGGGCGAGATGTCCTGTCCGCTCGCCCCGCGCATCGCACGCTCGTCGGCCGCATGACACCGCACGCACACCGTGATCGCTCCGAACCGCTCCGTATCGAGCGGAGTCGGCGGGGGCAACGGAGCCAGGATCGGCGCCGACTTCGTGACGGGATGGTCGTGGCGTGGAGCCGGGCATGCAGCGACGCCACTCACCACGGCCAGCAGTCCGCACAGGCGCCGAAGCGAGACGAGACCCGGCGTCACTTGATCTGGAGCGACCGCGCAGCGTGATCGACGATGCCCGCGAGCGCGGCGGCATTGGTGGCCGGCGTCCGCGCGCTGACCATGACCACCTTGCCCTTCGCGAACACGAGGAAGTCGCGGGTGACGAACTTGGTGCCGTTGTCGAAGCTGCCCTCGACCCGCGCGGCGACCGCCCCGGCGACGGTGCCCTTCGTGGGGGCGGTGCCGGCGTACTTCGGCGCGTCTCGCTTCTGAACCTCGTCATAGGAGGTCAGGTAGTCGTCGATCTGCTCCGGCGAGATCCCGTCCTGCGCCTGCAGCATGATCACGGTGCCGTCTTTCCCCTCGACCTGGTTGTCGACGACCTCCCATCCGGCACCCGTCGGGATCTCGAGAGTCCCGAACGGTCGCTCGACGCGCTTCCACGTCAGTGCGGCAGGCTCGGGCGAGCTGGCCAGCTCGGAGCTTGCAGGCTTGCCAGGCTCGTCCTTTGCCGGCGGGTCCTTGGCCGCCTTTCCACTACAGGCCACGAGGGCGATGCACAACGCGAGGGCAATTCGGAGCACGGCGAGAGCATACCAGCACCCTGGTGGCCGGCGACGGCAGTCCGTGGCGAGGTAGAATCCGCGCCATGCAACAGACGTGGATCTTCATCGTCGTCGCCGTTGGCATCGGCTACACGATCGCGTTCTTGCGGAAGGGCAAGGTGGCAGGCGTGGCGATGACCAGTCGCCAGCAGGACCTGTCGAGCCCGGCGTCGCCATCCGAGGTGTTCGCGGCGCTGCGCCTGATCGGACCTCCATTCAAGGTCGACGATGCCGACGCCGCGTCGCACATCCTCGTGCTGTCATCGCCGGTGACGTTGTTCTCGTGGGGCTTCCTGTATCCCGTGTTCATCACGCCGAGCGGCAGCGGCTCGAAGATCGTCGTGGGATGCGGGTCGAAGCTGCTCCAGATCGGACCCGTCGTCACGAACGCGCACAACAAGTGCGTCGCGGCGATCCAGGCGGCGCTGACGGCGGCGCCAGCGCGGGTCGTCAACGGCTGAGACGGGCGCTGCGGCCCGCCCAGGCGGCGCCGGTGAGCCAATCTAGCGAACGGTGATCGAGCGGTACTTCGCGCAGATGAACTGATAGAGCCCGTACGCGACCACCCCCGTCGCGATCATGAAGAACGGCCAGCGGCCGAGCTGCACGAGGCCGTGCATCGAGTCGGCGATGCCGCCGGACTCGCGCGGCGCATGGTGGGTTGCCGCGCGCGCGAACAGCACGCCCATCGCGCCGAACACGATGCCGCGCGCAGCGATCCCGAACCGACTGATGCCGATCGCGAGACGGCGCGGACCGTCGCTCAGGTGACCGAAATCGAGCTCGTCGTCGAGCTTCGCGGTCCACGCGCAGAACACCTCGTATGCGCCGTAGCCAACCAGGATCACGGCGGTGATCCACAGTGCAGAGATGCCGCCGGGAATCTCGAGCGCGCGCGCGGACCAGGCCTTCGCTTGCTGGCTTTCGCTCGCGCCGGCATGGTGGCGAAACGCGAAGCTCGCAGTCGTGTACGCGAGCACGCCGTGCATGACGCCGCTCGCCACGTAGCCGAGGCGCAGCGCGATGCCCTTCGCCGACGTGCCGCGGCGCTGGGGATCCTGAAGGCCCTCGATGATCCGCCATGCGCCGTACCCGGCCAGGCCGACGGTGAGGAGCGCGAGGAGCGCGCGGCCGAGCGGGGCGCTGTAGATCTCGGTCATCGCGCCGTGCCCGTCGGCGGACTTCGTGCCGCGCTGACCGAGCGCTCCGCTCACAGCGAGAGCGCCGATCGTCACGTAGAGCACACCTTTCGCGAAGAAGCCCAAGCGCGCGAGCCGCTCGAGCCACGGGGCTGCCCTGTCGGCGGCGTCGTGGGTCGCGAACGGGTTCACAAGCTCTTCGGGTGCAAAGAGGGTGCCGCGAGCGGCACCGCACCGCGGTCCGACAAAGGGGCGACGAGGCATCCAACGCGTATGAGCTCCGCATTCGTCGTTCTGCCGTCGGTCGCGTGGACGTCCCCACCACTCGCGGTCTTCCAGATGATGATGGCGACGTTCGAGGAGCGCTTCGGGGCACCGCTGGAGCGCGACCTCGATTCGAATGGCATCGGGCGGTTCGATGCGCATTGTCTCGGCTTTCCGTGCGGGCTCGAGACAGTGGTGTGGCGGTTCCACCTGGGACGCGGCCTGCATCCGATCGACCCGACGCGAGAACCGTCGTTCTACGAGATCCATGCGAACCAGCGCGACCTCGCGCATCTCGGGTTTCACCTTGCCGTACCGGAGGAGTGCATGAGCCGCTGGACCAACGCCGCGGGCGCCCCGGTGGCTCCGCACGCACAGCGCGGAGTGGTGCTGATGCGTCTCGATGATAACGGCAACGAGTACGAGGTCGCGCGCTTCACGAACCGGTGCGAGGGCGCCGACGCGCTCCGCACCTACGAAGCGCGCGGGCACAAGCAGCTGTACTCGCTCCTCGTGCCCGGAGTAGCGACGTAGCCACGCAGGGTCGTTCGACGACCGTGGCTACGATCGCGAACACTTGGCGCCGCGACACGTCGAGCCCCGCGCGCACTCCCAGTCGCTCGTGCACGCTCCACCGTCGGCGACATGGCCGCGCAGCGCCGCATAGCAGCTGTCGGCCCAGTCGTAGGTGTCGGCGAACAAGGCCGAGCACGTGGTCGGGATCCCGGGCGCGGCCAGGCACGCTGCGGCGCGCTCCGCATCGAACGTGATCGTCCCAGCCGTGACCGCGGACTCGATCTCGCCACGTGCGGTGTAGTCGCGATCGGTTGCGAGGCAGTCGTCGAGATCCGCGCCCCAGACCACGGCGAACGAGTCATGCGCGTCTGACGGATACTGCGCCTGGCACGCGAACGCGGCGCCGCATTGCAGCGTGATCAGGCGCTCGATGAAGATCGACGCGCTCAGCGCCGTGCTCGCGTCCGGCGTGGGCGTCCCGGGCGGCCCATCGACGGTTGCAGCCCCGACGGGGTGACCTTCGAAACCGCAGCCCGCGAGCAGCGCGCACAGGAGGATTCGGTGCATCCGGTCGAGAAGAGCAACCGCGGGGCCAGCGCTAACCCTTCGGAATGCGTCGCTTCCGCGCGGGTCGCCGAGTCTTCGAGGAGGCAGAGGGGGGTGACGGGGCCATGCCATGGATGTCGAGCAGACGTACGCGAGCAACAACACGATGTCCGATATCGCGATCCAGCAGGGACGTCCCGATGGCTTCCGGTTGGTCTCGTACATCGACATGCTCGCCGAAGGCACGCGCGCGCAGCTCGTGGCGGGCGGTGTGGATGATCTCGCGAGTGTGATCATCACCGCGGAGGAGCGGGCGCGCGATCCACTCGCGTATCAGAGCGAGGCGTTTGTCGGTGCGGGCGCGATCGAGAACTGGGTGGACCTGCCGTGACTCAGGTCCCGAACAACCCGCGGATCGCGCGGACGGCGGCGTCATCGAGGCCGGTGAGCGGACTCGCGCGCACGAACCGCGCCGCGAGATCGCCCATGTCGTAGATGTCGTCGACGATGACAGCGGAGTCATGCGCGACGTCGTTCGCTGTCATCCATGCCTCGATCTCTCGCCAGCGTGGCTGACCGGCGAGTGCAGGGGTGACGTCGGCAAGCATTCCCGCGATGGTCGCAGCGTGAAGCTCCTCGCGCAGCTGCGGGAGCGTGCGGTTGAGGCGCCAGTCCGAGGACATGACGATGTCGGCACCGATGGCACGCAAGACCTCGGAGAGTCGTCGCGCGAGCTCGGGCTCGATCCAGCTGCGCAGGCCGGTGGACTCGCGCGGACGGAATCCGGTCCGATTGAGGACGCCATCGATATCGAGAAACAGGACGCGGCGGGCCATGACGCCCGTCAGAACGTCACGGAGTTCGGCGTGACCGCGCGAACGTTGGCCTGCCGATAGACGAACGTGACGGTGGTGCAGATCGCGCTCGGCTTGCCGCTGATCTCGAACGGTTTGAATCGCCACTCCGCGATCTTCGTGAGGATCCGCTTGTCGTAGTCGGGCAGGCACGACGAGGACGTCATCGTGACTCCCGAAGGCGCTCCGCTCTCATCCAGGCACATCACGACCTCGGCACGGACCGCGGCAAGGCCGTGCTCGTGCATGTGATTCTTGGTCAGGTCATCGGGGCCGATGCCGAGCTCGCCCGCGAGCCGTCGCCCGTCGACGAGCTTGATCGGCATCATCTGCGCGTGCGGAGCTCCTGCGGGCGGTGACACGGGACATGTCTTCGGGGCCGGATCGGGCTGCGGCGCGACGGGCGCCGCCGGCTTCTCCGCCGGCCCGCAGCTGACGAGCACTGCGAGAATCACGAATCGGATCACAGTGCCTCCTCGAAGAGATCGAGCATCGCTCGCCACGAACGCTTGTCGGCGTGCTCGTTGTAGGCGACGGCGGGATTGCCGAGCGCGCCCGCATTGGGATTCGCGAAGCCGTGGACGGCGCCGCCGTAGAGGTTCAGGCGCCAATCGACGTTCTCCGCGCGCATCTCGGCCTCGAACGCGAGGCGCTGCGGCGGCGGGATCAACGGATCATCTGCGCCGATGCACACGAGGATCTTGCCGGTGATGTGCTTCGCATCCTCGGGTCGTGTGGTCTCGAGGCCGCAGTGGAACCCGACCACACACGCGAGCTGCGCACCCGAGCGCGCGAGCTCGAGAGCGAACGTGCCGCCGAAGCAGTAGCCGGTCGCCGCGATGCGCTTCGGATCCACTTCGGGACGTGAGATCAGCACGCCGAGTCCTGCCCGCGCGAGCGAGCGCACGAGATCGAGATTGCCGCGCAGCGCACCGAGCCTTGCCATCATCGACGGCATGTCCTTCAGGACCTCGCCGTTGCCGACGTAGTCTACGGCGAACGCCACGTAGCCGAGAGCGGCGAGCCGATGGGCGCGTTCCTTGACCTGCGGGCCCAGGCCGTTGCCCTCGTGGCAGATCAGGATGCCAGGACGGCGCTCGGTGCGCGTGGGATCGTTGGCGAGGTAGCCGACGTAGTGCGTACCCGCGACGTCGTAGCCGATGGATTCGGTATGCACGCGCGGAGTGTACCGGTGCTGGCTGCGAACAGTAGATCGGCCGGTCGGCGAGCTTGTCGACGGCGAGCGACTCGCGGGCCCGGGAGCTAGAAGATCGGGCCGAGGCAGGTGGTCAGGTCGAACAGCAGGAACACGAGGGCCTTCTCGTCGGGCGTCAGGCCGGCGGTGCAGCCGGTCGGGAAGCTGGCGTTGACCGTCGACGATGAGCTGACGTGCATGCCGGCGTAGACGACCTTGCCGCACTGCTGGGGATGCGGCGTGCCGACGGGCGTCTCGAACGAGAGGTAGTGGCTGGTGGCGGGCGCGCCCGACGAGTAGAGCCAGCGCGTGGTGGGGGCGTTGACCATGCCGGCGTCGTAGGTCTTCACGCCGAGGGCGATCTGCCCGAGGGCGGTGGACCCGCCGACGGCCATGAGCCACGTCGCCAGGGCCATCCCGGCCGGGTGCGAGGTGTCGACGAGGTCGGGCGTGGCCGTGGAGCTGCCGCCCCAGGCGGCGGTGGGGGTCCACTGCGGGATGAGGTTCTTCATCCACGTGTAGTGGTAGTGCGAGCCGAGCACGCGGCCGCCGAGGTCGGCGTACTGGCGCAGCAGATCGGGCGATGTCTTGTTCTGGTTGTTCTCCGAGCACTCGCACGAGTTGATGACCACATCGAACTTCTTCATCTCGTCGAGATTTCCGTGGAGCGCGGTCGAGGCGGCGGACGCGCCGGGCGAGGCGCCGCC
>JAYVLW010000545.1:0-12694 GCA_043759315.1 Myxococcales bacterium | reverse complement strand
GAGTACACGAAGTCCTCCGGGACGGGCGTCCCGGGCCGCATGCCCTGCAGCGTCTGGTGGAACTGGAACTCGGGCCAGATCACGAGGACGTCTCCGATGTCGCTCGTGCGGCGAGCTTCCTCGGCGGAGACGAGCGTCTCGTGCAGCTTCTCGCCCGGGCGAATCCCGACCTGCGAGCGCGGGACGCCCGGGGCGACCGCCTCGGCGAGCGTCTCGATGTCGGAGGTCGGGAGCTTCGGGATGAAGATCTCTCCGCCGTTCATCAGCTCGATACCGCGCAGCACGAGCGCGACGGCCTCGTCCATCTCGATCCAGAACCGCGTCATGCGGCGATCGGTGATGGTGATCTGGCCGCGCTTCTGCTGCGCACGAAACAGGGGGATCACGCTACCGGCGCTGCCCATCACGTTGCCGTACCGCACGCACGAGAACCGCGTCGTGCGATCGCCGGCGTAGGCGTTGGCGGCGATCAACAGCTTCTCCATGCACAGCTTCGTCGCGCCGTAAAGGTTCGCCGGAGACACGGCCTTGTCGGTCGATAGCGCGAGCACGCGCGAGACGCCGTTGGCCATCGCCGCCTCGATCACGTTGCGCGCCCCGTTGACGTTCGTCTGCACGGCCTCGATCGGGTTGTACTCGCAGATCGGCACGTGCTTCATCGCCGCGGCGTGGACCACGATGTCGACCCCGCGCATCGCCGTCTGCAGCCGCTCGCGATCGCGGATATCTCCGACGAAGTAGCGCATGCGCTTGTCGTTGATCGTGCGGTCCATCTCGTAGTGCTTCTGCTCGTCGCGCGAGAACACGATGATCTTCTTCGCCTTCGACTGCAGCGCGCGCTGGACGAACGCCTTGCCGAACGAGCCGGTCCCGCCCGTGATGAGGACGGACCTGCCATCGAGAACGGTGGTGGTGGCGGTCGAGATGAGCGGGGACTTGGTCATCGTGATTCTCCGAGGACGCGGGACAGTGCGTCGACGACATGGGTGACGTCGGCAGGCGTGAGGGACGGATACAGAGGGAGCGAGAGGGTGCGCGCGTAGTAGTGGTCGGTGCCCGGACGCGGACGCGCGCGCTCCTCGGGGTTGCGCCCGGCGTGCAGCGGGTGCTGGAGCAGCGGGACGTAGTGAACCTGCGTGCCGACGCCGAGCGCGGCGAGCGCGCCCATCACGGCATCGCGGGGCTTGCCATGGCGGGCGAAGTCGATCGCCACGGTGAACAGGTGGTAGGCAGACTCCCGATCCGCGAGCTCCGGCTGCAGGGTGATCGCGTCGCCGAAGGTGGCCGCGATCTCGACGCGGTACTGTGCGGCCAGGGCGCGGCGAGCGGCGAGAAACTGGTCGAGCTTCGCGAGCTGCGCGATGCCAAGAGCGCACGACAGGTCGCTGAGCCGGTAGTTCCAGCCGAGCTCCTGGACCTCGTAGACCCAGCGGCCGTCGGGAGGAGCGTCCATCCGCGCCGGATCGCGCTCGATGCCGTGCTGGCGAAGACGTTCGATGCGCTGCTTCACGCGTGCGTCGCGGACGACGACCGCGCCGCCCTCACCGGTGGTGATGTGCTTGACCGGATGGAAGCTGAACACCACGGCGTCCGAGGTGCCCGCGCCCACCTTGACGCCGCGATACGTCGCGCCGAGTGCGTGGCACGCGTCCTCGATGATGAGGATCCGACGGCGCCTCGCGAGCTGCGTGAGCTCCGCCATGTCGGCGGGCAAGCCAGCGAGGTGGACCGCGACGATCGCGCGGGTCCGCGAGGTGATCAGCGCCTCGACGGATTGGATCGAGAGATTGCCCGTGCGCGGATCGACGTCCGCGATCCGGACCGTCGCCCCGACGTAGTACGCGGCGGCCGCGGTCGCGGAGAACGTGACTGGCGTCGTGATGATCTCGTCGCCTTCGCCGATCCCGAGCGCCGCGTAGGCGAGGTGCAGCGCCGAGGTTCCACTCGAGCACACGCTGACGTGCTCGGCGCCCAGGTAGGTGGCCAGCGCCGTCTCGAACCGGGCGACCAGCGGACCACAGGTGAGCTGGGGTGCGCGCAGCGCCTCGACGACGGCGGCGATGTCGGCCTCGTCGATGGTTTGACGCCCGTAGGACAGCATGGCGAACAGTCGTGCGAGTCGTGGGCCACGAGTTGGGCCACGAGATCAGGTACTTGCGCGCAGCTGGACGTCGGCGGGGTTGACGATCGTCAAACGTCCCGTGCGTCGACGGGCGCGTAGCGGCGGAGCTGCTTGGCACCCAGCCGGTGCTGGCTCACGTCGGCCATCCCCCGGGCGAGGGCCTCGGTCCACGCCGCGTCGCGGGCGACCAGCGCGTCGGCGAGGGCGCGGTCTTCGTCGGAGACGACGAACGGCCCCGTGAGGGCATCGAGGATCGCCTGGCGCGCGGTCCGCACCATGTCGAATGCGTAGAGGAGCGCATCGATGTCGCCTCCCTCGGGCGGCAGCGGCGTGGCCTCGAGTAACGCGCGGATCACGGGCTGCGCGCCTGGCGGAACGCATCGGCGATCGTGGCGACCACGAGAGCCGCGTCGTCGACGGGCGCGGTCTTGCGCGTGATGTTCGCCGTGTTGATCCGATCGTTCACGAAGCTGTAGAGCCGCGCGAGGTTCGCGCACATCTCGGGCGCCTGGGCGTGGTCGAGCGCAGCCTGGAGCTCGACCACGATCAGCTGGGCGTGGCCCAGGGCCGCCGACCTCGCCTCGATCTTGCCGTCCGTGATCGCCTGCCGCGCGATCGCGAGATCCGCGTGCAGGCGATCCAGCAAGCGCTCGAGGATCTGGCCCTTGGGCGCGGACTCGAGATCGACGTCGCGATAGAGCTTGGCGGCGCGTTGTGACATGGCAGTCCTAACCGAGCGTTCTGGTGATGTAGGCGGACTGGTTCTGGAACGCGGACATCGCCTGCTCGAGCGCCGAGAACTGTCTCTCGAGCCGAGCCTGCAGCGAGTCCGCGCCCTTGTTGATGCGATCGATCTGGCCCTGGAGCGACTTGTACCGGTCCTGGAGCGCCTGGGACTTGACCGCCAGGATGCCGGTGCTGCTCTCGGTGAACCTGTCGGCGAGGCTGCCCATCGCGGCGGCGAACCCTCCGGTGACGAACACCTTCGCGACGGCATCGGGGTCGGACGCGAGCGCGGCAGTGAGCTTGGACTCGTCGAACGTCAGCGCTCCCTTGCGATCGCGCGACAGCCCGACCACCCCGAGGTTCGAACCACCGTATTCGAGGCTCATCGTGCTCGCGAGCGCGCCCTGGAGCTGGCGCAGCGAGCTGTCGCCGAACAGCGTGTTCCCTCCCTTGGTGGTCCCGTTGTAGTCGAGCTGGACGTGCAGGGCCGAGTTGACCGAGTTGTAGGCGTTGACGATCGCCTTGATCTTGTCGCTCAAGCTCTTCTGGTCGAGGCTGACGGTCGCCTTCGTCGGAGGATCGGTCGTGGCGTGCGCGCTGTTGAGCGTGAACGTGACGCCGGACAGCGCATCGGAGATGACGTTGCTGCCACGGGTGATGTCGATGCCATCGATCGAGAGCACCGCGTTCTTCGCGGCGACCTTGACGTTCGCGGCGTTCGCGAGATCGAGACCATCGCCACGATCGACGAACGTGGGTGCTGCCACCGTTCCCGTGGAGCTCGCCGTGACGACCAGGCGGTACTTCGTCCCGTCGAACAGGACCGACGCGGCGACCCCGGCGCCCGCGCCGTTGATCTTCGTCGCGACGCTGTCGAGAGAGTCGGTGCTGTCCCAGTTGACCGACTTCGTGGTCCCCGCGACCGTGATGTCGAGGCCGCCGGAGGCAAGCGCGCCGGCGCCGGCCGCGTCGAACAGCCGCGAGGAGCGGACCTCCGCGGCAGCGAGTTGCTGGACGCGCAGGTCGTGGACACCGACGCTCGCGTTCGCGGCGACCGCGACGGCGAGCTTGTTGGTATCGGAAAGGGTGGCCGCGCGCGGACGGATCTCGGAGTCCAGATCCATTCCCCGCGCGGCAGTTCCCAGGGCGGAGACCGCCGACGACAAGCTGCCGACGATGCTCTTCTGGGTGTTGAGATCCGATTGCCGCGTGCTCAGCGTGTTGGCGGACGACCTCTCGAGGCTGACCAGCCTGTCGATGAGCGAGCCGGTATCGAGACCGCTCACCAGGCCGCCAAACGTGATCGGGCTCATGTTCGGATCCTATCGGTCAAGGGCGATTAGCCGCGGAGGAGCGACAGCGCCGACTGCGGCAACTGGTTCGCCTGGGAAAGGACGGCGAGGCCGGCCTGGCTGAGGATCTGCGACTTGGTCATCGCCGCGGTCTCGGACGCCACGTCGACGTCACGGATGCGCGAGTTCGCGGCCGACAGGTGCTCCTGGGTCGACGCCAGGTTGGCGATCGTGACGGTCATCCGGTTCTGGGTCGCGCCGACCTTGGCGCGCGCGGACGACAGCTGCTGGATGGCCTTGTCGAACGCGCCGATGGCGGCCCGCGCGTTGGTGACCGTCGACAGGCTCGCCGACGCGAGGTGGAGAGAGGTCGAGCCGAGGGTCGACGTGGTGAGCTTGGTGACGCTCATCGCGATGCGGTCGTTCGCGGAGTTGTTGATTCCGACCTGGAAGCTCAGGCCCGTGGAGGCGCTGCCATCGACGAGCTTCTGCCCGTTGAAGTTCGTCACCGCGCTGATCCGATTGATCTCGCTCTTCAGCTGAGTGAACTCGGTCTGGATGTAGCCGCGCTCGTTCGAGCCGAGCGTGCTGTTGGCCGACTGCACGGAGAGCTCGCGCATACGCGAGACCAGTCCGTGCATGTCGTCCATCGCGCCTTCGGCGACCTGCGTCATCGAGACGCCGTCGTTCGTGTTGCGCTGTGCCTGCGCCATCGAGCGGATGTTCGCCTTGAGGTTCTCGCTGATGCCGAGGCCGGCGGCGTCGTCGCCCGCGCTGTTGATGCGCATGCCGGACGACAGGCGTCCGATCGAGGCCGAGAGGGCGGACTGGGTGCTGGCAAGGTTGCGCTGCGCATTCATCGAGGCAGTGTTGGTGAGGACCGAAATAGACATCTGACAATTCTCCTGAGTTGGTGTTTCGGACCAGTTCGGTCCCGATATTCACTGGGTCGTCCGGTTCACGAGTCCAGATAGGGCTCGTGCGATCAGCTCGAGCGCGGATCGAGGAGCGCGACGAGGTGCGACGACACGGCACGCGACGCTTCGAGCGCGTGGCTCGCGTTCGCGAGCGCACTGGCCGCACCGATCGCGTCGGCCTCGACGTTCCGCGAGACCTCCTCCGAGAGGTGGGCGGCGAGTTGATCGCGCGCCGTCGCCGTCGCGTCGAGGACGTTCATCGTGCTGCCCGTGACGGTGCGAGCGAGCCCGATCTGCTGCACGGCGGTGTGCAGCTCGCCGAGGCCGATCTGCAACGACGCCACGTCGTTCGCGGAGAGCGCCGTCGCCACCCGCTTGAGCAGCGGCAGGACATCGACGCCGTAGGCGGAGGTCAAGCGCGATCCTGGAATCGTCGCGAGGGAGTTCGACGCCTCCGCGGCCGGAATCGCACGCGCGAGCGCATCGCCGATGTACGCCCCGTTGGCGTCGAACGGCGGGGTCAGGGACTGCGATCCTGCGAGGAGGTACTCGCCGCCGCTCGACTGCGTGTTGGCCGCGGCAAGCGCGCTCTGGAACAACGCCTGGACCTCGGCGCCGAGCTCGGCCCGATCGCCCGCGTTGTAGCTCGCGTTGCTGCCCTGGACCGCGATCTCCTGGACCCGGGCGAAGATGTCACCGAGGCTGCCGAGTGCGCCATCCGTCTCCTCGAGCCGATCGCGACTCGCTTTGACCGCCGCGCCCGTGCCCTCGGCGATCACCTTGCGAACCTTCGCACGCTCGGCGGCGGCCCATGCGGTTGGGTCGTCCGAGGGTTTCGCGACGCGAAGCCCGGAGGTCACCTCGCCAGACCGCGCTGCGACGGCCTCCTGTGACTTCGACGTGCTTGCCGCCGCGAGGTCGATCATTCGATGGCCGGTGATCCGCATGGTGTCCTTTACAGTCGGTCGATCAGATCTCCGAGCAGGCCGTCGATGGTCGAGACAAACCGGGTCATCGCCGACGAGGCATGCTCGAACTTCGACAGGTTCGTGAGCTCTTCCTGGATGTCGACCCCCGCAAGGGAGTCACGCAGCCCGGCCAGGTGATCGCTCACCAGGCCCTCGCGCTTGACGCTCGCGTTCGCGTCGGCCGCTTGCGTGCCGATGCTCGAGACCAGCCCGAGGGCGGCGCTGGACAGCGTGCCGCCCGTGCTCGACACGGCCGCGGTGGCGACCGCAAAGAGAGCGAGGGCGCCGCGGTTGTCACCGGCACCAGCGCCTGGCGTGCCCGTCGCGAGCTGGTCCGCGTTCGCATCGAGCCCGGGATCGATCGCGAGGCTCGAGGCCGCACCTGCGACCTGCGTGGGAGCGACGAACATCGCGCGCCCCGAAACGCCGTCGAGGCCCGCACCCGCGGCGTGAGCCGTGTTGAGCGAGCTCGCGACATCGAACGCGAGGTTATCGAGCTGTGAGATCGCACCCGCGATGGAGCGATCGCGCAGCGCGAGGTCCGCGCCGATCCTGCCGCCCGACAGCGTGGTGGTGAGGTCACGGCGGTTCGCACCATCGACGACGACCACGCTGGTCTTGCCGGTGAGGGGATCCGGCGGAGTCTCGAGCTTCGCCGCACGCACGCCGTCGACGAGCACGGCGCCGCCATCGAGCACGAACCGCATCTGACCATCGGGATCGATCCGCCCGGTTCCGCCGACGAGGCTCGTGAGCTGCGACGCGAGCCGATCTCGCTCGTCGCGCGCCACGGGATCGTTCGTGCGCGCGACCTCGCGGTTGCTATCGGCGAGGCGGCTCGCGATCGCTGTCGCCTGGGTCGCGTTGTCCGCGATCCGGACGTTCGCCTGGGACAGACCGTCGGCGAGCTCGGAGGCGCGACGCCGGACGTCGGCGATGAAGTCGCGGGTCGCGGCAAGCACGGCCTCGCGGATCGAAGGGTCCGTGGGATCCGCGGAGACCTGGCCGAGGCGCGAGAACAGCGTCCCGAGCCGTTCGTGCAGCGTGGGGCCGGTCGAGAGGCTCGATTCGACATCAGCGAGACCGGCCGCGAGCTGCTGCGAGTATGCGAGCGAGCCCGCCGAGCCGCGGATCCGGCCCGAGAGGAGCTGGTCCTGGAGGCGATCCGGCGCACCGCTTCGAACGCCACCGATCAGCGGTGACGCCCGGAGCGCTTCGAGGTCCACGCGCTGGCGCGAATAGCCGTCGGTGTTGGCGTTGGCGACGTTGTTCGTCGCGACGCTGATGCCGGTGTTCTGCGCGGTGATCCCGGCGGAGCCCAGCGACAACAACGACAGCAGATCCGACATCTCAGTACGCCGTGACGAGTCGCGGTGCGACGGTGATGGATTGACGGGCGCGGCGGTCGTATCCGCCGCTGGTCTGGTAGCCGAGCATGCCGCGCACGGCCTGTGCGGCGGTGGCGGCGAGGATGGCGGTCGCGTGCGCTTCGATCCGGATCGCTGCGAACAGGTCGCGTACGGCCGGCGAGCCGGTGGCCAGTGCAGCTCCGCGCAGATCCGCGAGCCGGTTCGCCAGTAGCTCCTTGTGCGCCGCAAGCTGCTCGAGGCGCCCGTGGTCGAGTGACGAGATAGCTCGTCGCTCGTCCGCGAACGCCTGACGGAGCTCCTCGCCGAGCTGGCGGAGCTCCTGGAGCGACTGGTCCGTCATCGACTACCACGCATGATGTCGTCGTCCACGATCCGCGAGGCGAGCGCCTCGAGATCGACCTGATAGGTGCCCTGCTCGACCATCATCTTGAGCTCCTCGACGCGCGCAGAAGGCTCGCTCTCGTCGGTCGCGCCTGGCTCGGCAACGACCGCCGCACCCGCCGAGGACAGCGAGACCACCGATGCCCCCGTGTTCCGCTTGGCGCGCTTGGGCTGTTCCGGAGCCTGCTGAGCGGTCTGCGAGGAGACAGATGCAACGAAGAGCTTGGGGTCAATGCGCATGACAGTCCGTCCTTGCTCAACGGTTCGTCCGCGCGCCGGATCGGTTAAGGGGTAGAAGTGGGGCGGGGTCGATCGACTTCCCTTCATGTCGCACCTCGAAGTGGAGGTGCGGTCCGGTCGAGTACCCCGTGCTGCCAACTGCGCCAACTTGCTGGCCCGGCTGGACCATCTCCCCTTCCTTGACCACCACGGCGCTGAGGTGGGCGTACCTGGTCTCGTACCCGTTCTCGTGGCGAACGGTGACCAGATTCCCGTAGGTCCCCGCCGGACCGGCGTGGACGACCTTGCCGCCGGCGGCCGCCCCGACCGGGGTCCCCGTGGGTGCCGCGAGGTCGAAGCCTGGATGGAGGATCGCGGCGTGCTTGATCGGATCGTTGCGCATGCCGTACCCGGAGCTCGCGCGTCCCGCGACGGGAAGAACCAGCCGGGGAGCCCCGTCGATCTCGGGACCGAGCTCACGCGACGGCATCGGCAACCCGGCCGGGGGCAGCGCACCGGCGCCGGAGGTCTCGTCGAATTTGCCGAGCTGCTTGGCGAACATGGAGGACATGCCAATCCCGCCCGCCGCGCTCATCTTGTCGGCGATCGCCTCGTCGAGCATGGACTTGAACGTATCGCCGGCGAACCCACCGTCGACCACGCCACCCTGCGGGCGAGCCTCCGAGAGCAGCTGGCGGAGAAAGAACGCCTCGAGCTGCTGCCCGGCGACCTTGCTGTCGTCCTGGACCTTCACAGGGTCTCCAGATCCGCGCGCAGCGCACCGGCGGCCTTGAGGGCGCGGAGAATGGACACGAGATCACGCGGCTTCGCACCGAGGGCGGCCAGCGCCGCGGCGACGTCGCCGACGGTCGCTGCCTTCGGGATCGACTTGATGGTGTTGTCCTGCTCCTTCACTTCCACCTTCGAGCGCGGGACGATCTTCGTGGCGGCGCCGCCACCGCTGAACGCGTCGGGTTGCGAGACTTCCGCCTCCTCGCCGACCTCGATGGTGAGCGCGCCGAACGTGATCGCCGCCGGGCGCAGCGTGACGGCCTCGCCGATCACGATGGTTCCCGTCTTCTCGTCGACGATCACCTTCGCCTTGACGTCGGGGTCGACCTCGATCGGCTCGAGCTCGGAGATCAGCTGCGAGACATCGGCACCTTTCGGAATGGTGACCACCACCGTGGCCGAGTCGCCGATCCGCGCCGCGCCCTCACCCTTCGCCGCGTTGATGGCGTCGCGCATGCGCGTGGCGGTGGTGAAGTCGGGAGTCTTGAGGACGAACGAGATCTGCTTGGTGGGTAGCACCGTCGGGGCCGAGACCTCGACCTGAGCGCCGCCGGGCACCATGCCGACGAGCGTGTGGTTCTTCTTCGACGACGAGCCCGATGCGCCATCCGCGGCGAACCCACCGACGGTGAGCGCGCCCTGCGCGATCGCCCAGGTCCGCGAGTCGGCGCCCTTGAGTGGCGCCGCCAGCAGCGTGCCTCCCGCGAGGCTCTTCGCGTTGCCCATCGAGGACACCGTGATGTCGAGCGTCATGCCCGGCTTCGCGAACGGCGGCAGCTCGGCGGTGATCAACACCGCGGCCACGTTCTTCGCCTTGAGATCCTGCGGATCGATCGAGACGCCGAGCTTCTTGAGCATCTTGGCCAGCGCGCTCTTCACCGCCGGAGACCGCGCGTCGTCACCCGAGCCGTCGAGGCCGATCACCAGACCGAAGCCGGTGAGGTGGTTGTCGCGGACACCACCGATCGTCGTGAGGTCCTTGATCCGGTCCGCCGACACGGGAGCCGCGGCGAGGAGGATGGCGATGATCGCGAACGCGCGCATCAGAACGGCCACAGCTTGCTGAGGGTGCGGCCGAGCCAGCCGCGGCGCTGTGTATCGCTGATGTCGCCGCGCCCGGTGTACTCGATCTCCGCGTCGGCGATACGCGACGACGAGACGGTGTTGTCCTCGGCGATGTCGATCTTGCGGACGATGCCGGAGACGTAGATGTGCTTCTCTTCAGCACCGACCATCACGACCTTGGTGCCCTCGATGAACAGGTCTCCGCTGGGGAGGATCTGCTTGACGCGGACCGGCAGCGTCGCGAGCACGGTGCTCTTGCGTTCGACCGCGCCGTTGCCGCTGAACTTCTGGCTCGACGTGGTCGAGAACAGCTTCGCGGGGTCGACGCCGGGGTACTTGGTGGCGAGCGCCGCCGCGAAGCCGAGGGCAGCGGGAACGCCGTAGCTGGTGTCGTCAGTCTTGTCGAGCTTGGTATCGGCCTGGTGGCTGGCCAGATCCTTCTCGTCGATCTTGATCACGAGGATGTCGCCGATCCGGCTCGCGACCGCGTCCTCGAACAGACCGGGCGCACCCTCGGCGTACAAGCTCCCGTTCTGCGACGTGGATCGGGTACCGAACTCGCCGGCATCGAGCTTGCGATGTTTCGCCTTGTACGGAGCGATGTGGGTCGCGCAGCCCGTGGTGAGGGTGGCGGCGAGCAGCAGCGTGGTGATGGATTTCATGGCGCTTCTCCGACGATGACCGTGCTCGGTGCAACGAGCAGGCCACGCACGAGCGTGCGGGTCTGTCCCACACGCGCGACCGCCTCCTGGCCCGGGCGCGCCGCGGCCTCGAGCGTCGCGGTACCGCGGATCCGCACGCTGCCGCGCCGCATCTGGATCGCCACCTGGGTGCCGCGAGCGAGCGGTGGTGCGAGCACCACGTCGTCGCGCTGGATCGGCGCGCCGTCGGCGAGGGCGTGCGTCATGGTGGCGCCGATGATCGAGGCCGCCGGTGCCGGCGCCGCGACGTCGGTCGCACGCTCCTCGATCGTCACATCCGCCGCTGTCAGCACGTCGCCCGCGGCAACGGCGTGCTTGACGCTCGCGACCACTGTCATCTTTCCGACGGTGACCGGTACATAGATCGTGCGCTTGCCCTTCACCGTCACCTTGATGCTCGGGCGCCCGAGCTTGAGCTCGCCCGGCACCTCGACGGTGACGGACGCGGGTGCGACGTCGAGAGCCGCGAGCACCGCGGGAAGGTGAACCTTCGCGATGCCGAACCCCGCCGGGACCACCGGCGCGAGGCGCACGCGGATGATGGCGTCGATGGGATCGGCGGAGGCGGTCGCCGTGAGCGCCGCCAGGATGAGGAGGCTCTTCATCGCAGCTGCGCTGTCTGGCCGAGCATCTCGTCGGCGGCCTTGATGACGCGCGAGTTGATCTCGTAGGCGCGCTGGCCCGAGATCAGGTCGATCATCTCTTCCACGACGTTGACGTTCGAGACCTCGAGCATGCCCTGCCGGATCGTCCCTGCCCCGCCGTCGCCCGGGTTTCCGAGCACCGCGGTGCCGGAGGCCGACGTCTCGCGGAACAGCGTGCCGCCCTGCGCGGACAGACCGTTCGGGTTCGCGAACGAGGCGATCTGGAGCTGCCCGAGCTCGGTGACCTGCGTGTCCCCGGCGATCTTGGCGGTGACCGTGCCATTCACACCGATCGACACCGACTCCGCATCCGGCGGGATCGTGATGTCACCGCCGATGGTGTAGCCGTCGCTGTTCACGAGACGACCTTCGGCGGTCATGTGCAGCGCGCCGTTGCGCGTGTACGCGGTCTCGCCGTTCGGGAGCGTGACCGGCAGGTAGCCGTGACCTTCGATGGCCACGTCGAGCGGGTTACCCGTGGTGTGGAGCTCGCCCTGGCCGTTCTCGCGAGCGGTCGAGGCGAGGCGCACGCCGAGGCCGATCTCCGTTGGAGTCGGTGCTGTCGTGCCCTGCCCCGTGGCCGCACCGCCCGGGCGAATCTGCTGGTACATGAGGTCCGCGAACTCGGCGCGGCCCTTCTTGAAGCCGTTGGTGGAGACGTTCGCGATGTTGTTCGCGGTGACGTCGAGCTTGGTCTGCTGGGCTTCCATTCCGGAAGCGGCGGTGGCGAGTGAGCGAAACATGACTTAGCGTCCTTTCACTTGGGTCCGCCGATATCGCGCGCCGCGCGACTCTCGACATCGTGGTAGCCCTGGATCACGCGCATGAGCGACTCGTAGGTGCGAGACACCTTGACGAGATCGACGACACCGCGCACGACGTTGACGTTCGAGGCCTCGAGCATTCCGGAGCGCACCTTCGGCAGCTCGCCCGTGGCGGCCTGCTTCCCGCTCGCCGAGAACAGCGAGCTGCCCTCGCGCTTGAGCTGCTTGCTCGCGAAGTTGACGAGCTCGAGCTTGCCGACCTGCGTACCGTCGGCGGTGACCGAGCCATCGATACCGATCGCGATCGCCTGCGCCTCGGGCGGGATCACGATCGCCGCACCGCCTTCGCCGCGGACGGCCATCCCATCGACGGTCACGAGGCGGCGTGTGTCGTCGAGCTGGAAGTTGCCCGCGCGGGTGTACCGGGGACCGTTCGGCGTCTCCACGGCGAACATCCCGTCGCCTTCGAGCGCGAGGTCGAGCGGATTGCCGGTCTGCGACATCGCGCCGGCCTGGGTATCGACGCGGGACGTGCCGCCACCGACCACGGACACGTCCGCGGACTTCGCGGCGGTGAGGGCTTCCTTGAACGTGATGCGATCGCCGTGGAAGCCAGCGGTCGATGCGTTCGCGATGTTGTTCGAGGTCGCGTCGAGCGCGTTCGATTGAGCGACGGCACCGGCCGTCGCGATGTAGATGCCGCTGCTCATGCTGCCTCCTCGGACTCGGAACT
>JAYVLW010000544.1:0-9022 GCA_043759315.1 Myxococcales bacterium | reverse complement strand
TCTGCTCTGGAGCTCGGATCGCAGCGGCAACTTCGAGATCTGGATCGCCGATTCCGACGGAGCGAACCCTCGCCAGGTCACGCACGATGGAGTCGATGCAGAGAATCCGTCGGTGACCCCTGATGGCGGCTGGGTGATCTACGCCTCGGGCGCCCCTGGCCGGACCGGTGTCTGGCGGGTTCGGCTCGATGGGACGGGCGCGACTCGGATCGTCGCGGACGTGGTCCTCCCGGAGGTCTCGCCCGACGGCCGCTTCGTGCTGTTCCAGACCGCGCGCGATGCGCGCACGGCCGTGGTCGGCGTCGCCGCGATCCAGGACGGCCGCATCCTTCCGTTCGAGATCCGCGTCCCGATTCGCCGCCAGACCGTCGCGCTACTCGGGCGCGCGCGGTGGATGCCCGACGGCAAGGCGATCGCGTTCGTCGGACAGGACGAGCACGGTGCGACCGGCGTGTTCGTCCAACCCTTCGATCCCGATCGAGAGAACACCGCCACGCCAGCGGCGATCGCAGGGTTTGCCGCGGACCGCCTCGTCGAATCGTTCGACGTCGACGCCGAACACGTCATTCTCGCCGAGGCGGACGAGCGCTCGGAGATCATCGCGATCACGCGCTAGTTCACTTTCCAGCCGGACAGCCCGCACTCCACGCGACGTGGCCGAAGAAGCCCTTGCGCGCGGCACTCGCATCCACGGGGGTGTTCGCGATCTTGCCATCCTTCGCCCGGATGACGTGGATGTGGCGCAGCGTGGCGACCTGCGCCTGGCACGCGGACTCCACGATCTTGCCATCCGCGCCGATCGTGAAGAACACCTCCTTCACGGTCTCGCCGCCCGATGTCGCGACGCAGCGGTAGTCGCCCGGGTGCTCGCTCCACAGCCAGACGTCCGGACCTTCCTCCATCCGCTTGTACACGCGCGACTTGTAGAACTGAAACTCCTGCTGGGACCACGCACCCGTCTCGCGATCCTTGCCCTTGAACGTCCAGTAGCTGCGGGTGGAGCCTCCGGTCTGCCGCGCTTCGGTGACCTTCTTGCCGTCGAGCATGCACGACATGTTCATCGTCACCGGCCCGCCCTGCTTGTACTTCGTCCAGAACCGGATGGTGTAGTGCGTGGGCGAGCCGAGGTCGGCGACGCGCTCGGCTTCGTGATGCTGCAGCATCGCGTTCTGGAGAGTGACCTGCGCCTCACGGGTCGGGTTGACGTTCTCCTCGATCGTCGCACCTGCGAGCCGATGATCGTGGCTCGCCACCCAGTTCGCTGTCTGCTTGTTCTGCGAACCCTGCTTGAGCTCGATCACATTCAGCTCCAGCTTGCCGAGCGAGCTCTTCTTGTCGACGAGGGTCTGCTTGTACACGAGCTCGAGCGAGAAGGCGCCGGCCCTGCTGATCGCGAGCTCCTTCGGGTGCTTGCAATCGAACAGCGCGAGGTTCGCGGGGAACACCGCTGTCTGCGGGTTGACCTGGACATCTTTCACGTACGCCGAGGCGCTGCATGGTGTGGGCTTGCCGATCGCCTGGCCTCCCTGCTTCCACTGCACCAGCACCACGTCCTCGGCGCCGTAGCCGTCGAACTCCACGACGAACTTGTAGGCCGGGGCCCACGCCGGTTTCGCGTTCGACACGACCTCCGCCGAGACCTCGGTCTCGTAGACGCCGATGGTGTCGAGCAGGCGCGGCGCGCCCTCTGCGGAGGCTGGCCCCGCAGTGAGAAGGAGCGATGTGACGATCAGGATGATCTGGCGCATGTTGGTTCCATGGAGTTGTCCCGAAACCCAGGACGCGTAACTGGGCGGCGAACTGGCTCACGAAATCGGAAGAAACATCGCGACCGGGTGCAGATCAACCCAGCTTGATCTCGATGCATCGGTCCTCCATCGTGACGTCATGGGATCGATTCGCGCGCGACTTGCTGCAGTGATGATCGTGACCGCCTGCGGCGGCAAGCACGGGAACAAGGATGAACCCGACGCGGCCAACATCGGGCGACTCGACTCGACGTTCGGTGGCGACGGCACGGTGACCATCGACGCTGGCTTCGATGATCGCGGCCGCGCGGTCGCCGTCCAGCCCGATGGGAAGATCGTGATTGCAGGCAAGAGCAACAATGACTCGCTGCTGATTCGCCTTCTCCCGGCCGGCACGAAGGACCCGGCGTTTGGTGCGGGTGGGATCGTTCGAACGGATATCGGGGGCGGCAACGACGAGGGCAAGGCTCTCGCGATCCAGACCGATGGGAAGATCTTGCTCGCGGGGATCAACACGGTCGGTAACGATGGTGCGTTCTCGCTCGCGCGCTACAGCGATCAGGGAGTCCCCGATCCGGCGTTCTCGGCCGATGGCGTGACGACCGCGGCGTTCGGGCCCGGAAACGACGAGGGGAAAGCACTCGCGCTCCAGGCCGATGGGATGATCGTGGTCGCAGGGCAAGCCAAGACGGGCACAGGCCACGACTTCGCGCTCGCTCGGTTCGACGGTTCCGGCCAGCTCGACGTGAGTTTCGGCTCCGGCGGTACGGTGACCTCGGACTTCGGCGGCGTCGACCAGGAGGGGAACTCCGTCCGACAACAGGCGGACGGAAAGCTCGTCGTAGCCGGATACACCGGCAATGCACCGAACGAGGACTTCGCCGTGGTTCGCTACCTCCCGAACGGCACGCTCGACACCAACTTCGGTGCCGCCGGCATGGCGAAGACCGCGATCGGCACCGGGACTGACCTCGGATTCGCGGTCGCGATTCAGTCCGACCAGCGGATCGTCGTCGCGGGCACCAGCGTCGTCGGCGGGCGGACCCAGTTCACGGTCGTTCGCTACCAGGCCTCCGGTGTGCTCGACGGAACGTTCGGCGACGGCGGGATCGTCACGACCGCGATCGGCACCAACGACGAGTGCACGGCGATCACGATCCAGCGCGATGGACGGATCATCCTGGCAGGTACCACGAGCGACGGCGCGCACACCGACTTCGTTGTGGTGCGCTACAACGTCGACGGCAGCCTCGACACCAGCTTCGGGCCGCTGGGCGTGGTCAGGGTGCCAATCGTCGCGCTCGACGACGGGGCATACGCGGTCGCGCTGCAGCCAGACGGGAACATCGTGGTGGCCGGCGAAGCAGAAGCCGGCTCGAACCACGATCTCGCGGTCGCGCGGTTCCTCGCCGAGCCGTAGGACCGATCAACCTTCCATGCCGGGGAGACCGGCACCTCGCCCATGCCGTCGGTTGTCCGCGGTGCTCAGGTCAGGTTGCGGTGCAGACTCCCACCGACGCGTGAGAACTCGGCGCACATGCGCGCACGCGGTCTTGCACAACTTGGATCATGTCGTGCGCGACGTGTGAAGCCGACTGGTAACGCGGATCGCCGAGGCTGCGTCACCTGCGGAATGGCGACTCGAGTTGCCGGTGCGGCATGTCCGTTGCTGAACGAGACACACAATGTCGATCCGCGCATGGTTGCTCCTCGCCCTCCTCGGTGCGTGCACGATCGGCAACGATCCCGACGAGGATGCGAAGGCGGGCGCCGGTCTGCGCACCGATGTTGACGAGGCCGAGACCGACACCACCGTGATCGAGGCGCGCGTGTGCGCGACCTCGGGGACCACGATGGGCGTCGACGTCTCGTACTACCAGGGCACGGTCGACTGGGCGAAGGCGAAGGCAGCGGGCGTGAAGTTCGCGTTCCTCCGGGTCTCCGACGGCACGACGTTCGTCGATCCCAAGTTCGTCCAGAACTGGTCGAACACGAAGGCGAACGGCGTCATCCGTGGCGCCTATCAGTTCTTCCGCCCGAGCCAGAGCGTGACCGCGCAGGCGGACATGATGATCTCCGCGATCGGCCAGTACCAGCCGGGTGACCTGCCGCCGGTGATCGACGTCGAGGCGGACGGCGGTCTCGCACCGGCGACGGTCGCGGCGCGCGTGCGCCAGTGGGTCGACCGCGTCAAGGCCGCGCTCGGCGTCGAGCCGATCGTCTACACCGGCATGTACTTCTGGCGCGACGAGGTCGGCGGTCCGACGTCGTTCGCGGCCAATCCGCTGTGGATCGCGCAGTACACCTCGCTGTGCCCGAACCTCCCCGCACCGTGGATGAAGTGGACGTTCTGGCAGCACACCGAGAGCGGTCACGTGAACGGCATCACCGGCAACGTCGACATGAACAAGTTCAACGGCGATCTCACCGCGCTGATCGCGTTCGCCAACGGCTCGGCGACGAATCCGCCCCCGATGCCGTCCGGTGCGTGCATCTCGGCCACGCTCAACAAGACGGTCGATGCCGGCACCTGCGTGCAGGCCGCGAACGATGCCAAGTGGTACACGTGCACGAACGGCGCGTGGATCGCGCGCAGCTCGTCGGCGGGATGCGCGAGCGCGTTCGGATGGTGCAGCTCGGCGACGCTCGGCAAGTCGGTCGCCCCGCGCACCTGCGTCGAGGCCGCCTCCGACAACACCTGGTACCAGTGCGACGGTCACGGCTGGGTCGCCCCGGTCTCGTACGCGTCGCAGACGGGTCCAGCCGGCCTGTGCTCCGCGATGCACCAGCTCTGATCCGGCTCACCGCCGGATCAGTGTGATGCTCACCCGAACGTGGTGAGGATGATCTGAGCAAGCGCGAGTGCATCTTGACGCGACAGCGTGAGCGTCTCGCCATGGATGATCACCGTGATCTCCCGCTTCGTCGCATGCGCCAGGTGAACGGCCTCGACGTGCGGCATCGACGTGCGCCGCCGCCGCGGCGGCGATGTCTCGCCCTTGCGGCGCTCGATCGAGCCGGCCACTACGTCGGCCGCGATCCCGCGGGCAGACGAGATACTGAACTCCCCACGTGCCCCACGGGCGCGAGTCGTGGTCACGGGATCCGGCTCGGGGGCGACGATGTCCCGCCGAGTCGGGCGCATGGAGACCGCCGGCTCGGCCTCGTCATCGGCCTCCTCGTGGAACGGTGGCAGCCCCGTCGGTTCAGCGTGGGTTTCGGGATCGATCGGCGCGATGCCTCGGCGGGTGGTCCGGCTGCGCGGGCGTGGAGGCGTGGAACTGCGTTTGCTCTGGCGGTACTGCATGGACTGGCGCCAAATGTACTGAACAAGCAGATGGCTCACGGGTAGCCTTAGGGTGTCGTCGCGGCAAACCGTGTTCGCACGCGACGGCGATGCAGACGGGAATCCGCGGGTCCGCCATGCTACGTTCATCCAATCCATGGATCGGACGTGCGCCGCACCTGCCGCTGCCGCGGCCGCGGGGCTCGCCGGGCTGGTCGGGTTTGCGGGTGCGGGCTGCCACGGCGAAGCCAAAGCACCGGACTCGCAGAGCGTCGTCACCCTGCGTGACGCAGGTCGTGCCCCCCTCCATGCGCTCGCGTACCGACCCGGCACGTCCACGCGACAGGTCAAGTTCAAGACCGGACCGGCGACGACGACGATCGAGTGGAAGCCCGACGACGGTCGCCCAAGCAGCTTGCGCTATCGTTTCGTCCTGACCGGCCTCGATTTTGCGGACACTCCGGCCGCCGGTGAGGCCGAGGTCTTGAAGTCGTTGATCGGTAAGGTCACCGGCACCGTCGTGAGCGACGCCCACGGTCGCGCGACCGCGATCAACGACTCCGAACGCTATCGGATCGCGCCGGCGGTTCCGGACATCGCGTCGCTTGCGATCGTGCCGCTACCGACCGAAGCGATCGGCGTCGGTGCACGCTGGACCGTGACCGGTCACCCCTCTCCGCAGCTCCCGATCAAGGCGGCGCTCGACTACGAAGCAATCGCGATCAGCCCCGAGGGGGCGACGGTCCGGTGGACCGGCCATTACGACGCCGAGACCGGCGAGAGGTCGTCGGATGTTGACGGACAGATGGAGATCCGGTTCGACGACGTGATGCCGCTCCGGGGGAGCCTGCGTCAACGTCCGGTGCTGCCGTCCCCGGACTCCAAGCCTATCGAGCTCATGATCGCGATCGAATGACGACGCCGCGAGCGCAGCTCCTGTTCCGCCGTCCGCAGCGCTGACCGGGGCTACCCGCGCCGGTCGAGCATCCAGGCGAGCCACGCCAGGCCGGTGAGCTGACCGAGCGTCGGCTGCTTGATCGGCGGCGCCGCGCGGAGCTGGGATGCCGGATAGAGCATGAACGTGTTGCGCATGCGCTGCTCGCGGCCCTCGTCGATGTCGCCACTGCACGCGAGCTGACCGCCCGACTCGGTCTTGAACGCGCGGATCGTCCCGCGCCGGACCGTGGGCTTGTTCACCGCGTCGCGGAACTCCTGGAGCATCGAGACCGGCACGCGGCCGCGCACGACGAGCAGCTTGCCATCGCGCACCGAGATGTAGAACAGCTCGCCCGCGCACGACAGCATCCACACGAGCCCCACGACGAGCACGGCGCCGACGACGATCGCCATGGTCAGCGCCCCGACAGCCGCGAGCAGCTGGAGTCGATCTCGATGGTGCGCGTGTCGCGCGTGACGGTGAAGCCATCGAGGCCGTTCCCCGAGGCGTCCGTGACCCACATCATGTCGCCTTCGCGGAAGCTGTGGCTCGACACGCTGTTCGTGCTGACCGACGAGCTCGTGCCGCTGCCGTACTTCGGCTTGGTGCCGTAGAACACCGGGACCGTCTTCGGGCACGACGAACGGATCGTCACGCTCACAGGTCCTGACGGCCCCGACGAACCGCCGCTCCGCGAGCCTCCCGACGAGCCTCCCGACGAGCTCGCTCGCGCGCTGCGCTCGGCCGACTCGCGATCCCGCCGCTGCTGCTCCTGCGCCTCGCGCTCCCGCTCGCGCGCGGCGAACTCGCGCTGCTCGGCGATCTGCCGCTGCTTGTCGGCCTCGAGGTGCTCGCGCTCGGCCCGCGTCAGCACGTGGCTGAACAGCTGCATCGACATCGGGCCCGTCCCGATCGGATCCTGCCCGATCATCGGCGCCATCGTCAGCGTGATCGGGCCATCTGCCTCCGCGCAGCCGACGGAGGCCACGGCCCCTGGACCGATGACGCCCGGGCCACCGGAGCCGGCGATCTCGGGCCGCTTGAAGTCGAACTTGAGGCCAGCCTCGGCGCCGAGGCCCCACGCGGCGTTCTCGCCGAGCCGCATCACGATCGTGTAGCAGGTGCCGGTCTTGCCATCGAACACGAACGGCTCGGGCGCCTCGAGGTGCATCTCGCCCTTGCGCCCGGTGGGCTTGAACTTGTCGGTGTTCTTCGCGATCGCCTGGTCGAGCTCTTCCGGCGACTTCTTCGTGGGGTAGCCCATGCTCTGCGCCATCGCGGCCCGCTGCGCCGCCGGATCGACGGGCTGCGGCTTGTACATCGGCGGGATGCAGGCGGGAGCCACGAGGAGTGCGACGGCGAAGCGATAGTGGGACATGGTCGGCTCAGGTCCGGACGTATCGGCCTGCCAGGAGTCGCATGATCGTCTCCTTGGCTAGGGGTCTTCGCCCGGGACCGGGGCCTCGAGCATGCTCTCGACCTTCTTGTCGCCGATGAAGTCGTTGACCCACTGCTCGAGGGTCATGTCGCGTTCTTCGATGTTCGAGCCGGCGAACGTGAACAGCGTGGTGCAGTGGCTCGAGTTGACGTTGCGGTAGTACGGGATGAAGTACTTGAGGTTCGGCTTGGAGTCGTACTGCGCCGTGAGCTTCAGCGTGTCGTCGTTCCACATCCGCAGGATCTCTTCCTTCGGAGGGAAGTTGTAGAAGCGCTCGTACGAGTACAGCGAGAAGTTGAAGTCGCGGCGGAAGTACGTGGTCGCGAGACGATCCTTCGGGAATTCGTCGGCGAGGGTGGTGTTGATCGTTCCCATGTCGTCGAGCGTGAAGCTCGCGGGCAGGTCGGCCGTGAGCGCATCGAGGTTCCACGCCGAACGGATCATCGCGTGCATCGGCTTCGAGAACCCGTTCGACGTGAAGATCGGACCCGAGTCGTCGATCAGGTAGCCCTTCTCGACCGCCTTGATGCCGTTGCGGAGGAACCGATAGTTGACGAGCGAGCCGACGCCGCCCGCCGAGCAACCCGTCGACAGCATCTTCGGCACGTGCGTGAAGTTGTCGTCGAGCCAGCTGACGACGTTCATCACGGCCGCGTGGCCATCGTGATGGAACTCGAGATCGGGATCGGCACCGCCGCTCGCGTACGTCACGGTCTTCACGCCGGTGTGCACGTCGCCCGTGCAGTACGGCACGTAGACCATGTTCCAGTCGCGGGTCGGGCTGGTGTCATCGAACCGCGACGTGAACGGCGAGATGAACTGCGCCATGTTCCAGTGGTCGTCGGTCAGGCCGTGCGGATTGGCGGCGCCGCGGATCCCGTTCTTGCCGGCGCACGAGTCGTAGTCCCAGCACGCGCCACCCGGCTCGAACATCACGACGAGGTTGTCGCTCTTGTCGCTGAAGTTGACGAAGAACTTGTACGGGCTGCCATCGCCGCACACGATGCCCGGCGGCTCGATCTTCATCCACGCGTCGTACTGGTCGCGGACCGGATTGAGGATCTCGTCGGACGATCCATCGCCCGTGCAGGCGACGACGGACATGAGGACGGTGACGAGGACCCCGGATCGACCCATGCGCCGAACGTATGCGGTTCCGCCTGGTCGGGCCAATACCAAACTGCGTCGACGGTGGCATCGTGCCGAATTCACTAAGGGCTACCGCACATCGTGCGACGGTTTGCCGGCATGATCCGTCCGAACCCATCCATGCGCCTCGTACCTATCCTCGCCCTCACCCTCTCTCTCTCTGCCTGTGACAAGAAGCCCGCGCCCTCGGAGGGGGCTGCCAGTGCCGCAGCCGCCAAGGCTGAGGCGGTCAAGACAGAGGCGGCGAAGCCAGAGCCGAAGCAGCCCGAGCCGAAGAAGCCCGAGCCGCCCAAGCCGGTGACCAAGACCGGCACCCTCGATCTCGAGCTGCAGGAGGTCGCGGGCGGCTACAAGCTGATCACGCCGCGGTTCACCCAGCTCTTCACGACGAAGCCCCAGGTCCAGCGCCAGGACGCCCAGACCCCGTTCGGCGACACCATCCCCGGCGCCGTCGCGCTCGTCGA
>JAYVLW010000543.1:0-4113 GCA_043759315.1 Myxococcales bacterium | reverse complement strand
CGAGGAACCGGGTGAGCGCCTCGCGCGCGAGCTTGGTCTGTCCCGCGCGCTTAGCCGCAACGCCGGTCCAGAAGCACGCGTCCTCGCCGAACGCTTCGTGCTGCGCCGCGCCGCACGACGTGCTGAACGATCGCGCTGCCTCCTCGGCCTTGCCGGCGCGCAATGCGGCCCAGCCCGTGCGGAACTCCGCCTCGCCCGGCTTCGCGGATGCGGCGGGTGGCGGTGCGGGGGCAACGCTCGTCGTGATCGCCGGCTGGCCGGGCGCGCCGGCGGGCTTCGCGGCCGCGGCGGTGGCGGGGATCGTCGATGCGCCAGCGGGCTTCGCGGTCGCGACTCCGACCGAGCTGGAGGTCGTGCCGGCTGGCTTGGTGGCCGCGCCGGCCGGCGCGCTACGGGGCGGCGCGGTCGTCGTCGGGACGGCCTTGGTCGCGCCGGTGGGCTGCGTCGTCGCGACGGAGTTGCTCGCGGTGGCGGCGGAGCTCGCAGGGGCCGTGGGCTTCGTCGGCGAGGCGGGGCTGGTCGAAACGGGCCCGGGCGCGGCGCTGGCCGTCTGCACTCGATCCCACCGTTCACCGGCGCCGAGCATGACCGCGGGCTCGTTCGGTCGGCGCAGCTCGACGAGGCCGCGCTCGACGACGACGGAGGTGATCTGTCGGTGCGACGCGACCACGACGAACTGCGTGCCGCGCACCTCCACCTCGTCGCCTCCGCTGCGCACGCGGAACCGCTCACCGGGGCTGAGTGGATCGAGCGCGATGTCGAGCCTGCCGTCGTCGAGCTGGAGGAGCTGATCGGGCCACGCGCTCAGCTCCGCGTACTGCGTGGGTACGGTCGCCACGATCATCGACCTCGACACCGGGTGTGACGGTCGCGCCGGCAGCCAGAGGAGGATCGCCGCTGCGGCAGCCAGCGCGGCGGAGATGCCGGCGACGAGCGGCCACGCGCGACGCGGGCGCTGCTGCGACATCAGCGGCTGCGCCGCGAGTAGCCGCGTGCGCATCTGCTCGGCCCGTGCGCTCGTCGGCGCGGGCGGCGCGACCGATCGCGCGACCAGGTCGAGCTCGTCGTCGGCGGGAGACCACTGCGCGCTCACGACTGCAGCTCCTCGATCGTGGCGCGGATCGCGTCGCGCGCGTCGCTGAGGCGTCGCCACAGGCTGGCCTCGCGGATGCCGAGGATCTGCGCGGCTTCCTTGCCGGGCAGCTCTTCGAGCACGCACAGCACGTAGGCCTCCTTGAGAGCGGGGGAGAGGGTCTCGACGGCGGCGGTGACCCATCGGCGGCGCTTCTCCTGCGTCAGCGCATCGGCGGCCGTCATGGCCTCGGTGGCGGGCATCACGGCGAGCGCGGACGCCGCGGTGCGGCGCCGACCCTCACCGCGGAAGTAGGTGCGCACGAGGTTCGCGGCGATGCCGAACAGCCAGGTCTTGACGGCGGACTCACCGCGAAAGCGCGGCGCGGAGCGGTGCGCCTCGAGGAACGTGGTCTGGACGAGATCCTCGACATCGGCGCCGCGCGCCATCCGCGCGATGAAGCGGTACACGTCGAGGTGGTAGCGATCGTAGAGCGCGCCGAGGGCGGCCTGATCGCCTTCGGCGAGCGCCGAGACGAGCGCGCGATCGGACATCTCCTCCGCCGCACCTTGCACGCGCCGCAGCGGGATGACCTTGCCGCCGATCATTCCGCTCCGAGCCGTACTCCGAACGCTGCGCGCACGAAGCTGGCAGCACCGTAGGGCAGGGCGGTTCGCGTCACCGCCGTATCGGCGCGCAGATCGACATACAGCGACAGATGGCGGCCGATCGGGCGCGCGGCGCTGACATGCACATCCGCGAGCAATGCGTGGCTCGGGAACAGGACGTCGATGGGCAGCCCGTGCGCATCGTGATGGTGCTCCGTGATCTCCTGCCAGCCGTAGCCGACACCGATCCCCGGCGTCACCACGAAGCCGCCGAACCGGCGTGGCAAGCCAATGGTCGCGAGCGCCGCGAGTTGCTGCGTATCGTGATCGATCGGCGCGCCGCTCGACCCCGCGCTCGCGTCCCGGGTCGCGCGGACGATCGCCCCGGCGCACGCGGGTCCGATCCGGATGCATCCCGAGACCGCCCCGCCGATCCAGAACGAACGATCGCCACCCGCGGAGGATTCGAACGCCGCGGTGAGGCCGTGGCGCCAGGTCGAAGAAGTCACCGGCGCGCGCTTGGTCACGGACTCCGGTGGCAGCGAGCCCTCGTCGATCTCCTGCGAGGTCCATGACTCGACGATCGTCGCGGCCGTCGCCACGTCGTGCACCTCGCGGGTTCCGGTCCGCCCGAACGTGTCCGTGACCTCCACGTGGATCTGCTCGCCGCGCTGTTCGACGCGCACGCGCGCGATCGGGCAGCCCGCAGCGGCGGTGATCGCGATGCCGCTCGCCGCGAGCCGCTCGCCGAGCAGGCGGACCAGCGTCGGCTCGCCGTACGGCACCGCCGTCGGCCGGCACTCCGCAGTTGCATCGCGGGACGAGCACGCCAGTACCGCGAGCGCGATCCAGGCGCGTCCCATCGTCGTGAAGCCTATCATGCTGGTCTCCGGGCACTTGCTACTGTCTGATGAGTGACCGGACCCGACCAGACCTTCGGTCGATCGCTAGGCGGCTGAATTAACAGCCGATCTTTCAAGCGAAGGTTCCCCCGCTGTGGCGACTCATCACACATGAGCCGCCTCGCGCTGCTCGATGGACCCCGAGGCCGTGCCTCGACGGGAACTTCCCGTCAGCTACTCCGTCTCGCTCGCGTGCGCGTTCTTGATCGCCTTCGCGAGATCGGGCTCGAGCTTCGCCGGATCGAGGACCAGCTTGCCGTCGTGCGCGGACAGCACGGCGGGACCGTCGATGCGGAAGTCACCGAAGTTCTCGACGTAGATGATGAGGTGGTCCTTCGCGACCTCCTTGACCGCGCCGACCTCTTCGATCTTGCGGCCGACGTACACCTGATCCCCGACCGCGACGTTGAACGAGTGGATGGACATGCCGTTGTCTTACTACACGCGCACGGTCGCGCGAGCCGCACCATCCAGGTAGGTTCGCGCCATGACTTCTTTCCGTGTCGCGCTCCTCGCTCTTCTCGTCGGCTGTGGCGGCGGGAGCGGCCTCAAGTACAACCTCACGCCCACCACACCTGCGCCCCGGGTGCCCGCGGAGGCGCGCCCTGCAGCGTGCGACTTCGAGGTCTACAAACAGGCGCCGCAGGGCGAGTACGACAAGCTCGCCGAGCTGACGCCGGTCGACTTCGGCGCCACCACGTCCGACGAGTTCAAGGACGCGGTCCGCGCCAACGTCTGCGCGGCGGGCGGCGAGATGGTGGTCGCCACCGTCAACGGCGCCAACGCCTACATCAAGGCCACGGTGTATCGGAAGCACCGCACCGAGGTCCCACTGCCCGGGGGCGATGCTCCGCCGGCGCCGACGCCCGCACCCTGAGCCGGAGGGTGATCGTCACTTGCGCGCGTACACGCGTGCCATGACGGCCCCATCGTGGGTCACGGTGAACACCTCGTGCATGGTCTCCGGGACGGTACAGCGCGTCGTCGCGGGCGAGTACCAGACGATGTAGTCCGCGACGATCGGGTTGGCGGTCATCGCGGCCCACATGTCCTCGCGGAACCACGCGAGGTGACCCGGCAGGATGCAGTCGCGGTCGATGATCGCGCCTGGCTTCGCGTGTTCGTTGACGTAGGCGACGGCGCGGTCGACGCCCTCGCCCCACCAGGCGGTCTCGAGCATGTTGCGGCGCTGGACGCCGCCGGCGCCGCCGACGTGCTCGCCGAAGTAGTCGAGGTAATACGGCGCCGTGCGGAACAGCGTGAACCCGAGGTAGAGCGCGAGCATGGTCGCCAGCCCGGCGAACGCGCGGTGCGTCCTCGGCTCGAGCCGCGTCGCGAGCCAGTCGAGACCGAGCGCGGCGAACAGCGACAGCGCGAGGAAGCACGGCATCACGTAGCGCACCCCATCCTGGCGCACCGGTGATGCGACCACCGCGAGCGGGATCACGAGCCACGCGAGCAGGAGCAGCAGCGACTCGGAGCGATGAAAGGCGGTCCGCGCGAGGCCGCCGGCGGCGGCGAGGAGCATGCC
>JAYVLW010000542.1:0-5663 GCA_043759315.1 Myxococcales bacterium | reverse complement strand
GCGCGATAGACGTCGACATCGTCCTCGAACAGCAGCGTGACCACCGAGAGACCCGGCTGAGACGCCGAGCGCACCGACGCCACCTGCGGAGTACCGAGCACCGCGCGCTCGACGGGACGCGTGACCAGCTCCTCGACGTCGAGCGTCGACATTCCCGGCGCCTCGGTCTGAATGACGACCCGGGACCGCATGAAGTCTGGCAACACGTCGAACGACGCGCGCGAGAACGCGACGACGCCGACGACCACCAGTGCTGCCGCGCCGAGCAACACGACGTATCGGTTACGGATCGACCACGCAATCAGCCCATCGAGAAAGCGCCCCATCACTTACTCGGTATGCCGCAGCTCGGAGCGCAGGCTCTCGCCACGCATGGACATCGCGCCCCGCGTGACCACACGCTCTCCCGCTCGAATGCCTTGCGCGATCCGCGCGCGCCCACCGAATCGCGCGGCCACGTCCACGGCTCGGCTCGCGAACCGCGACGGTGAGGTCTCGACGTAGACGACGGTTCCATTCGGGACCTGGACAAGCGCGCTGTCCGGAACAATCACGCCCTTGCCCGCGCCAGCCCCAACGCGGACCTGTGCACTCGCGCCGGGTAACAACCTGGCCGCGTCGTTTGCCGCTACCTCGACGCGATCGATCCTGAGTCCGTCCACGCCGACGGCTGTGCCGGTGTTCAGGAGCTTCGCGGGCACCCAACGACCGCCGGTCTCGATCTCGTAGCCTTCGCCCTTCGGATCCTCGGGGAGCGCCCCGACGTCGACCCACCGCGGCCCGGGCCGGACGATCCGAGCCAGTGGTGTGGCGGGCTCTACGACGCTACCGATCACCGCATCGAACGAGGCGATCGTGCCATCGACGGGTGCACGCAGGGTGACCGCGCCGGTCGCGCCACTGCGGCCCTGAACCGCCCGTGCGTTGCGTAGCCCGTCGACTCGCGCTTTCGCGGTGGCCGCCGCCGCCTCGGCGTTCTGTAGCGCCGCAGTTGTGACGAGCTTGTCCGCTGCGAGTCCGCGCGTCCGGGTCAGTTCGGTCGTGCGCGCGGCCAGATCGTTCTGCGCGACCGCGACCTGTGCAGCGAGGTCCGCCCCCTGTACCGCGATCGAGGTTCGCTCACCCACACCGAGCAGCGGTTGCACCTCGATCATTGCCTGGCCTGCGGTGACGGAGTCGCCGAGCGCGACGGTCGGGCGATTCACGACGCGTGCCGCGACGGGGCTGACGATCACGGCCTCATCCTCGGCACGCGCGCGCACCGCGCCGAAGCGGATCACCGTCGCCGGCAGCTCGCCAGCCACCGCCGGTTCGATGGTCAAATCGAGCGCCTTGCGGTCGGCATCCGAGAGCACGATTGATCCGTCAGCTTGCAGTCGATGCGGCACCGCACTCGCCATCGCGGCTTCCTCTCGGTCCTGCTCGCTGTCGCTGCAAGCGACGAGCACGACGAGCGCGAGTCCAAGCGCCGCTTTCATCACGAGCCACCGAACAGCGCGCGTACCAGCGGCTCGCCAACGAACGCTCCGACGATCGATGCACTGAGAAGTCCGAACAGGAGCGGCATCGTCCGAGGTCGCTGATCCACGGTCGGTCCGGGGGGAAGGGGCGAGAGGAGGCGCTCGATGCGCTCTCGCAACTCGAGGTCACGCGCGCACAGGGATGCGACCGCCAGACGTGGTGCACCCGGTCGTTTGGCAGCGGCAACGATGGCAGCGGCGAGATCGGCGCCGTCCGTTCCATGCCGCCGCGCCTCGTCGTCACGTGCAAGCTCCAGCGAATGGCGCCAGCGCGCAAACCGCTGTGCCGCCCGTGGGATCGGCCACTGGAGATCCGTGACGATCTGGGCGAGCCAGATCCGCAACGGATCGCGATGGCGCGCGTGCGCGCGTTCGTGCGCGATCGCCGCCGCGAGCGCGGATGGGTCGAGAGAGTCGCGGAACCAAGGTGCGATGCGAACACGCGGTCGACGTAGTCCGACCGTATCGGCCGCCGCGGGATCGTCGGGCGCTCGTAGCGCTCGCAGCGCTCGCACGATGGCTCGCGCCCAGACGATCGCGACAGGCAGCGCGACGACCAGCGTCCACGCCGGAACCGGCTCCGCATCCGCGGGCTCCACGAGTGCCCAGCCGATCAGCAGCGCGAACGCGCCTGCGGCCGGGATCAAGGGCGTCCAGATCGATCGCCATCGCACCGCGGCCACACCGACGATCAGCGGTCCGACCACGAGCGCGGCAAGCGACGCCAGCACCAACTCACGATCCACCGCGCGACCTCCGGCGGCGCGAAACCGCGCGGCCCAACTCGTCGAGCAACTCAGGGTCCAGACCTTCAACTGCATCCACGAGTGCGGCGATCGCGGGTTGTGGATCGTCACCGAGCAACCTGCGGAGACTGACCGTCGCTCGTGCGCGATCGACAACCTCGCGCGCGACCGCCGCGCGGTAGGTGAACGCCTTGCCTTCGCGCGCGCGCGTCACGAGCCGCTTCGCGTGCAAGCGATCGAGCACCTTGGCAATCGTCGTATAGACCAGTCCGGCCTCGACCCCAACGCGCTCGTGAACCTCACGCGCTGATGCACGACCCAGGTCCCACACCGCAGCCAGTACCGCGTCTTCGAGACTGCCGCCCGGGAGCTTCTGGCTTCTCACCAGCAATATCCTACGACGAGCGTCGTAGGGGTACAAGCGTAGTCGGTGATGATGCATTTCCTACGACATACGTCGTATGTCCACCGCCGTTCCTTGACACCTGGCGAGCGCCGCGCTCAAAGACACACGTGGACTACGCAGTTGTAGCGGTCGTCGCCGGCTTGGCGTCGTGCCTGACATTCTTCACGGGCTTCGGGCTCGGAACACTGCTGCTCCCGGCGTTCTCCGTGTTCTTCCCGATCACCGTGGCCGTGGCGCTCACCGCATGCGTCCACTTCCTCAACGGTCTATTCAAGCTCGCGCTGGTCGGACGGCGGGCTGACTGGCGCATCGTGGCTCGCTTCGGGATCCCAGCGATCGTCGCCGCGTTTGCCGGCGCGGAGATGCTGCGATGGCTCGGCGATCTCGCACCGCTGGCGAGTTATCAGATTGCCGGTCGCACGTTCTCGATCCTTCCAGTGAAGCTCGTTGTGGCGACGCTGATGATTGGCTTCGCGATCGTCGAGCTGTCTCGCCGCGTGAAGAACGCGTCGGTCTCCACACGGTTGCTTCCCATCGGTGGCCTCGTCAGTGGCTTCTTTGGTGGGTTGTCGGGTCACCAGGGCGCGTTCCGCAGCGTCTTCCTCCTTCGCGCCGGTCTCGACAAGACCGCGTTCATCGGAACAGGAGCGGTGATCGCGAGCCTCATCGATGTTACGCGGCTCTCCGTCTACTTCACGGGCGACGCGATCTCGCACGTCCAAGCCAACATCGGGATCGTCGTACTCGGTGTCGCCACGGCATTTCTAGGTGCCTATGTAGGCAGTCGGCTGCTCGAAAAGACCACGCTCGAGGCCATCCAGAAGATCGTTGCGGTCGCGCTGATACTCATCGCGGTGGCGCTCGCCCTAGGCGTCCTGTGACACACCTCGCGACGAAGTCGTGTCTCCCGCGCCGCGCGCGACCGCACGTCCGCAGTGGTCGAGCAAGTCTGGATCCAGCGTCTCGACCGCATCGACAAGCGCCGCGATCGCGGCCTAGCTAGAACTTCATCTCGGTGCTCCCGCGGGACCGCTGTTAACAGACCGCCAACCTCAGTCTCACGATCGAACGCGTGGGGTACGATCGCCTGCATGGCGACTCGTCGTTCGCGTGCACACACATGCGTGCTTCGAAGCGTCTGGGTCGGCGCATGCCTGATGCTAGGGCAGGCAGACGGCGCTCCCCGAGTTGCTGCCGGAGTCACCGTCGGAATGACCCTTGGTCCGTCGCCGTATTTTCCGACGTTCCTCGGCGGCGGTGTCGGCGAGATCGACGCGCTGACCACGAGCCACTTCTCGGCCGGCGTCGCCACGCGCGTACAGCTCTACTCGCATCTGGAGGAAGAAGACTACGGAAGCTGGGGAGGGCAGCAGGATCTCAGCGTTGCTGTCCGCTTCGCGCTTTTCGACGAACGCGACGACGCCAGGCGCGTCAACGTGTTTCTCTCGGTACGAGCTGGCGGCGCGATCATCGAGCGCGTTCCGTTTCGTGACTCCGCGTCGAATGAGATCATCGGCGGCTACCTTCTGGGCGGTTCGGTCGGAGTCGCATTCCGGACCGAGAACAACCGACCAAGACTGCGAGCGCTGATCTCGTTCGACCAGCCATCGTTCACAACGCACGACGACGGGGTCGGTCCCGTTGGAGAGCTCAGCCTCTCGTTGATGACGACGTTCCGGTGAACTTGCCGTCGGCGACGTCTTGCACGCCGAACCGCCGAGGTCCGCACCCAGCGAACAGTCGTCACGTGATCGACACGTCGCTACGCTGCGACCTCTCGGGCGCGAGGACGGAGGCGCGCCCACAGGGCGGCGTCGATCTTGTCGACGAGGTCCCGGAGATGCGGGAACGCCTGCCGGACGTAGTCGTCGTGAACGTCACGCCCGCCGAAGGCATGGTTCGAGAGCAAATGCTGATCGAGCTTCGTGACGCCGCACTCATGCGCAACGCTGAGGAACGTGCGGCGCAGCGTGTGGAAGCCAGGTAGATAGAGCACGCGCTCGCCGGTCGGAGCATGCTTCCCTTTCTTCGGGCCATGCTTGGCCCAGGGCGGCGCGACCGTGTCATACCGGCGCTCCTTGCACTCGGCGATCGGAATGACCTTTTCGTTGTCCGAGAGGGCAGGGAACACCCAACCGCGATCGCCGCGGTACTTCTCGAAGACGACAGCGTTCTCGTCGCGACGACGCCGAAGGATGTCCATCACCGTGGTGGAAAGCGGGATCGTGAAGGGCGTGGTCTTCGACCGCGGCACGAACAAGCCGCCGCGCTCCCAATCGACACTGTCCCACCGGATCTTGGTGACGTTCTCGGTACGCATCCCGGTGAACAGCGCGGCAAGTTGAAGGTCGCGCCGGATCGGGTTCGTGATCGCCTCCACGCGCCGCAGCCATTCCGGCATGTCGTCTTCTTCGATGCGGGGCTGTTCGGGATCGAGGGCGAACTTCTGGACGCCGAGCCGGCCCACCGGGTTGTCGCCCGAGAACGTGCTGCGCCGGAGCCGTCGCGTCGTGTTCCAGATCGCGCTGATGTGCGCGAGCAGCCGGTTCGTCTGCGTCTTGTACTTCTTGTTCTGCTCCTTGATTCGCTGCACGGTTTCGACCGTGAGATCCGACAGCGGCCGATCGAGCCAGGCTGAGAGCAGGCGCGGCACGTCGTACTCGATCGTCTCGATCGAGCGCGGGCGCTTCCCGGCGTCCTTCATCTCGCCGACGTGAAGGGCGAGCCCTTCGCGCAACGTGGGCACGTCGCGCCGCTCGTTCTTCCCGGTGTTCGGGTTCTCGCCGTCGGCCATCCTCCCGAGGATCGTCCTGGCCTGAACGCGCGCGAGCTTGACCGTCCACTGGTGCCCGTCGTCGCGAACCCGGCCGGCGATGCCGATCGTCGTCTTGATCTTCTTGCCGTCGACGCGGGATCGCGCGACGAAGGTCTTGATGCCGGTCCGACCGACGACAACGCCGAAACCGGTGACTTCGGTGTCCCAGTAGTAGG
>JAYVLW010000541.1:0-16450 GCA_043759315.1 Myxococcales bacterium | reverse complement strand
TTCTCCACCGGCAAGCTCAAGATCTCCGGTGACGTGATGGCGTCACAGAAGCTCGGCTTCCTGAAGAAGCTGACACCCGAGATGGTCCTCGCCGAGACCTCGAAGCGCACGGGTGGCGCCGGCGCCGCCGCTCCGGCCGCCGCCGCCGGCATCCCCGCCGACTACGTGCCGACCGTCGACGACGTGTTCGCCGTGATCGAGGAGTACATCAAGCAGAACCCAGACCTCGCCGGCAAGGTGAACACGACCTACCTGTGGAAGATCGGCGCGAAGACGTGGACGCTCGACCTCAAGGGCGCGGGCAGCGTCAAGGCCGGTGGTGACTCCGGCGAGTGCACGCTCGAGCTCACCGAGGACGACTTCCTCTCGCTCACGCAGGGCAAGGCCGACGCGATGAAGCTGTTCACGACGGGCAAGCTGAAGATCAGCGGCAACGTGATGGCGTCGCAGAAGCTGAACTTCCTCAGCAAGCTCGACCCGAGCAAGGCCGTGGAAGTGATCGCGAAGCGCAAGGGCGCCGGCGGTGGAGCAGCGGCTCCGGCGGCGGCTCCGGCGGCAGCGGGTTCCGCCCCGGCGGCCGATGCGCAGGCGCCGAAGATCTTCGCGGCGCTGACCAAGCGGCTCGCGGACAACCCGGGCCTCGCGAACGAGGTCCGCGCGACGCTCAAGTTCGTCGTCGACGGCAACGCACAGGTGTTCGCGCTCGGCGGAGCCGACCCGAAGAAGGTCGACGCGACGCTGACCATCTCCGATGCGGATCTGGTGGCTCTGGTCACCGGCAAGACCGCGGCGAAGGCGCTGTACCAGCACGGCCAGCTCAAGGTGGACGGCGATGTTGCCGTCGCTCATCGGCTCGGCTTCCTCAAGGCCCTGATCGATCGATAGGGGACGTTCCCGTCCCCTCTGCCGAGGCAGAGCCTCGGCATTCACCCCACCACGCGCTTCCCGCGCGATCAGAAGACCACTCAGGAGAAACTCACATGCCACGCAAAGTAAATGTCATCGGCGTCGGGATGGTTCCCTTCGCGAAGCCCGGCAAGAGCGAGGAGTATCACGTGATGGCGCGCAAGGCCGGAGAGGCCGCGCTCGCCGACGCGAAGATCCCCTTCACCGACGTGCAGCAGGCGTTCGCCGGCTACGTGTACGGCGACTCGACGTGCGGTCAGCGCGCGATCTACCAGCTCGGCCAGACCGGCATCCCGGTGTTCAACGTCAACAACAACTGCTCGACCGGCAGCTCCGCGCTGATGCTCGGCGCGCAAGCCGTCGCGGGCGGCATGGCCGAGTGCGTGATCGTGGTCGGCTTCGAGCAGATGGAGGCCGGTGCGCTCCAGGCGAAGTGGACCGACCGCGCGAACCCGCTCGATCGCTTCGTCAACGTGATGAACGAGGAGCAGGGCTTCAACTCCGCCCCGCCTGCCGCGCAGATGTTCGGCGGCGCCGGTCGCGAGTACCGCTGGAAGTACGGCACGAAGAAGGAGACGTTCGCGAAGATCAGCGCGAAGGCGCGGCAGCACGCGTCGAAGAACCCCTACGCGCTGTTCAAGGAGGTGCTGTCCGTCGAGGAGATCATGGCATCTCCCGAGGTGTTCGATCCGTTGACCCGGTTCCAGTGCTGCCCGCCGACCTGCGGCGCGGCCGCCGCGGTGCTGTGCTCGGATGACTTCGCCGCGAAGCACAACATCTCGAAGCCCGTCTACATCGCCGCCCAGGCGATGACCACCGACTACCCCTCGACGTTCGAGGAGCACTCGATGATCAAGATGGTCGGCTACGACATGGCGAAGGCGTGCGCCGCGAAGGTCTACGAGCAGGCAGGCATCGGCCCGAAGGACATCCAGGTCGTCGAGCTGCACGACTGCTTCACCGCGAACGAGCTCCTCACGTACGAGGCGCTCGGCCTGTGCAAGGAAGGCGAGGCCGAGAAGTTCATCTGGGACGGCGACAACACGTACGGCGGCAAGTACGTGACGAACCCGTCGGGCGGTCTGCTCTCGAAGGGCCACCCGCTGGGCGCCACCGGTCTCGCGCAGTGCACCGAGCTCGTGTGGCACCTCCGCGGCACCGCCGAGCAGCGCCAGGTCGAGGGCGCGAAGGTCGCGCTCCAGCACAACCTCGGCCTCGGCGGCGCCTGCGTGATCACGATGTACCGCCGCGACTGAGCCGTCGATCTCGTCGACCTACATCGCGCCGAGCGAGACGCTGTGGCGGCGGCGTACCAGCAGGATCAGCGCGAGGGCGATCATCGGCAGCGCGAGCCAGCGCTTGTGACGCCACGCGGCCGCACGGATCCGCGGCCAGGTCCACGCGTTCGCCCGCGCAGCGGCGAGCGTCCGTTCGAACCGGATGTTCTGCTGGTCCGCTTCGAACGTGCGCGCCGCGCGGAAATCGGGTTCGTCGCAGGACTCGCCGAACTCGCCGCCGAGGCCCGCGGCGCCATTGCGCAGGTAGGTGGCGTAGAGCTCGTCGACGCGCGTCCGATCGCGGCGCGCGTAGAGCGCGGCCCAGCACAAGGCCTGACCGTAGGCCTGGCTGCGCGGCGGCACGAGGTTCGCCGCGGTCTCGGCGAGCCGCGAGGCCGCGTAGCGATAGGAGAACCGCTGGTCGAGCTCGGGAGCGCTCGAGGCGACCCGCGCCGCCTCGAGCGGCGAGACGAACGCCGCGTCCGCCCGCGTCGGCAGCGTGCAACCGTCGCTCGGGTCCTGGTACTCGTCGGTCTCGGGCTTCGCGAACGTGGAGTAGCCGGCGGTCGGCGACGGCATGCAGAGCGTCTCGCGCTCGAAGTCACCATCGTACACATGCCAGTCCGGGCCGACCTCGGTGCCCGCAATCTCCATGCCTTGCCGGCGCAGCGTGCGCGAAGCGTCGTACAGATGCTCGGCGCGCTCGATGCCCGAGGTCGCCTCCGCGCGCTTCATCGCCGCGATGAACTCCTTTGCACTCTCGGCAGGCGCAGCGTCCGCGAACGCATCGAGCGCCTCGTCGTAGCGGTGCAGGCGGAGCAGCCTGCGCGCGTAGATCTCGAGCAACCCTTTGCCCCAGCAGTACGCGTGCTCGCCCACCGCCGGTTCCCAGAAGTTGCACGCCTCCTCCTCCTCGTCGACGGGGTGCGGCGGTCCCGCGCGACGCGCATCCTGCGTGTGCTGCACGGCGACGAGCAGCTCGTCGGGCGACATCACGCGCTCCGCGACGTAGGCCGCCTCCACCATCCGCGTTCCACGTGCGAACCAGTCCGCGGCCTCTGCGAACCGCTGGTCGGCGAGCGCGAGGAGGCCGAGCTCGGCGCGTACGAGCGACCGTGGATCCTCGTCGAGCGAATACGCCGGGAGGTCCGAGTCGAGCGGGTTGCCCGCCAGTCGAGCCTGCTCGACCTCTCGCAGGAGCACCTCGGCGCGTGCGCGGTCGCCGTCGCGCAGCGCCAGCTTGGCCTGCACCCACGTCGCGATCGGCGAGTGACGGCAGCGGCTCGCCAGCGCTGCGGCGGAGTCCCACTCGCCGTTGCGATACGCCGCCGCCGCCATGTACCCCGCGCCCCGTGCCTCGGTGGTCGCGTGCTTGGCGAGCTCGCGCCGCCACGTGGCTTGCTCGGTCTCCTCGATCTCCGACCGGCGGGTATAGAAGTAGAGCGCGACCAGCCGCGTGCCCACGTCGTCCTGATACAGCGCCGACCGCTCGCCAGGCGCGGCGCCGCGAATGATCGAGAGCAGCGAGATCGCACCGCCCTGATCACCGAGCGCCGACTGCCGTGCGTACAGATGCACCGCCGCCACGAGGTCATCGCGTTGCACTCGCTCGTCGCGCGCCTCCTGACCGAGGCTGCTCGTCGCCAGCCCACCGTCGTCGGCAAAGCCGGCGCGCACGAGGGTCCGGACCTGGCGATACGCGGCGATGGCGGCAAGGGTCCTGTACTGGGCATCACGGACGCGGCCCAGCGAGTACGCGGCGGCGACCGAGAGCCGCCCGCGGTCCTTCGCCGGCAAGCGCAGCACGGCCAGGAACCCACGGCCCGCTGCATCGAGCTCGCCTGCATGGAACTGCTCCGCGGCCGCGCTGTACAGCGCCTGTTCGCGCGCCGATGCCGGTATCTGCACCGGCGCGGCCGTCAACTCCGCCCGCTCGCGGTCGGAGATCACCACGAGCTTGGCCGCTTCTTCGACGAACGAGCCGTCCCACATCGTGGCGAGCGCATCGGCTCGACGGACGATCGTGTTCGTCGGGAAGTCCGGGCCGCATGCCGTCACCGGCTGCTCGGGCGCGAGGACGACCGCCGCCACCGCGACGACGAGCACGGCCACGACACGAGATCTATTCGACAAGCTCGAGGTCCTTTCCATGAATCCACCCGATCACGAGCCGCTGACCACCCGCGAGCGAACGCCGAGGTGCCTCCCAGCGCCCCGGTCGCACCTCGCGATATCCCTGCACCAGATCCGCGGCGCCGATCGCGCCGTCGACGCGGATGGGCGGCAGGTCGACGATCACGTCGCCTGGATTGGTCACCAGCACGTCGAACCGGTCGGCACCACGCTCGACCAGCGCGATCCGCGCGTGCGCATCGGGCGCTCGCCCGGTGACCACCCGGGCGAAGGTCGCGGCGGACCACGTCTGCTCGTCCCCGGCCACCGGCAGCCTGAACCAGACGATGCCTTCGATGCCCGCGATCGGCCGCGTCTCGAGCCGCTGCACGAATGCCGCGACGTCATCGGGATCGACGCCGATCTCGTCCCCGCGCACGACCGCGCTGTACGTCGGTAGCGCCACGCGTAGTCGCGTCGATCGCAGGGCGCGCGCGAACCTCGTGAGGTCGTCCCACGCAGTATTTCCGTCGAAGATCGCCGGCGCCCGCACGGCATGCACCTGAACCACGACCTCGTCGACCGCAGCGGCCACCCGCGCGAGCGCAGGTGATCCGGACCACGTCGGCAGCGCGGTGATCGAGAACCGCAGCGGGGCGGCGGGCCGTTGTAAGGCAAGCCAGGTCGCGTACTCCGGGAGCCGCGCCGTGGCGCAGTCGTGATCCACCTCGACACCGCCGACATCGACCCCGGCAGCCTGCAGCGCCTCCGCGAGCCGCGCGATAGGCGCGAGCGCGAGGCCCTCGATCGGCCGCGTACCGTTGATCCGCACCACGAGCGTGATCGGTCGCTGCGACGCCGCGAGCGTGGCCTCGTCGAGGCGCACGAGCGTGAGGCCGTGTTCCTCCGCATCGACCTCGGCCGCGAGGACGTGCAACCCATCGAGCGCCTCCAGCGGATGCGCGACGGCCTGGCGCACACCCGGCGTCCAGTTGCGCTGCCAGACATACGCGGCCTGCGCGAGATGAACTCCTGCCGAGGCGGCGGGCTCCGGCGGGCGATGGCACGCCGTCGCGCCCGCCAGCCCGGCGAGCAAAGCGAATCGCGAGCCCCTCCTGGCGCACATCATCGGACAACGCTCGAAGCGTCCACCCTATTCGCGCGCCCTCAACCGATCGGTCCGGGCCCGTGCGGACCCGATCAGCGGGCCGAGCGACGGCGGGCCACTTCATCGAGCCCGGCCCGAGCACGTGTGCGCAGGCGATCGACCGGATCGCTGATCCCGCGCTGGAACTGCGCCTCCGCGCCGTCGAGATCGCCTCGATCGAGGAGCAACCCGCCGAGCAGGACGGCCGCCTCGCCGGACCGCACCGAGGCAGGGTACTCGGCTAGAAACGTGGTGAACCCGTGCCGCGCGCGATCGGCACGGCCCGCGCGACTATCGGCCACCGCCCGCCAGAACGCGGCATCCTGGGCGACCGAGCTCGCCGGATCGATCTGCAGCACCTGATCGAACGCGGTCGCCGCTGCCGCTGGATCGCCGCCTTGTAGAGCCTCCCAGCCGCGGTGAAACGCGCGCTCCGCCTCGCTCGGACCTGCCACCGGTGCCGGCGCGTGGGGTGCGGCCGGCGGTGCGGGACGCTTCGGCCGCGATGCAGCGGATGCGGCCGGCGCGCGTGGAGGTGGCGACACCGGAAGCGGCTCCATCCGCGGCTCTTGCTCCGGAATCACCTCGGCGATCCGCGGCGGCTCCCAGGTCTCGCCGGCGCCGAGGACCGTGAACGCGCCGTTCGACCGTACCTCGACGCGGCCGTGGACCACGGCCACCCGCGTCAGGTGATCACCGTGCGCGAATACGTCGAACTGCGTGCCGCGGACCTCGACCTCGCCATCGCCAACGACGATCCGAAACCGCTCGCCCGCCGCCAGCGGCGACACCGCCACATGCAGGCCTCCGTCGGTGAGCCGCACGACCTCATCCGGCACCGGCGAGCTCCGCGCGAACTCGGCAGCGCCGATCGGCACTACCTCGCCGTGATCTCGCGGCGGAGCGGGCACGCGCCCCATGACCACCACGGTCGCCGCCGCGGCCACGGCGAGACCCGCACCAAGGAGCCACCCGGCATGTGACCACGAGCGTCTGCGCGGCGGAGCCATCGTCGCGAGGACGGCGGTCCGCATCTCCTCGATCTGTTCGCGACCGGGATCGGCATAGGTGATCTCGCGCGCGAGCGCTCCGACATCGATGGCGCGGTCCTCGCTCACGCGTCCTCCTGACCGAGCGCCGCTCGAAGTGCCTGCCGCGCCTCGTGGACCCGACGCCAGACCGTTCCTTGTCGCGTGCCGAGAACCGCCGCCGCCTCCGCAGCAGTCATCTCCTCGATCTCGCAGAGTACGAGTGCCTCGCGCAGCGGATGCGGCAGCGCGGCCAGCGCGACCCGCAACTTGCCGACGAGCTCGTAGCGCTCGAGCTGTTCGTCGGCGCGCATGGACGCGAGGGGAGGCAGCGCGGCGAGGTGGGTCTCGAGCTTGCGCTGCCGGATCAGGGAACGGATCTGGTTGCGTGCGAGGTTCGCTGCGATCCCGAAGATCCACACGCGCACCGTCGAGCGCTGCCGGAATCGCGCGGCGCTCCGCGCTACCTCGACGAACGTCTGCTGCACGAGATCATCGCGCTCCGTGCCATCGGACCCGAGCAGCCGCGCGACGAGCCGATACACCGGCGCCTGGAACCGATCGATCAAGGCGCCGAGCGCGGCGGAGTCACCGGTCGCGCACGCGGCGACCAGCGCCTCGTCGGTCAGCTCCACCGTGCTTCCCTCGACCCGGCGCAATGGTCGGAGCGTCCCGAACCGGGTCATCTCACCATCTCCACGCCGAGCCCGAGCCGGGCGTAGCCGCGCGGCTCGCCAGCGAGCTCGCCGCCATCCATGACGTAGCGCGCCGCGTGAGCGAACGGTGCGACGTCGACCGACGCGCCGAGCGTCACGGCAAGCCCGCGCCGTAGCGGAACGGCGAGTCCGAGGTGAACGTTCGCGCGGATGCCCCCCGCATCGACATCGAGGGACTCGCCGCTCATCGGAAACGCCGCGGCGTCCGAGTCCGAGCGCACCCGCATCCACCCGACGCCGAGTCCGATCCCCGGCGTCACCGAGATCCGATGGAGCGCGAGCGGGACATCGAGCAGGACGAGAAGGTCGGCCGCCGTGCGCGTCGACAGCGTCTGTGCGCCCGCACCGCGGAGCTCGGCATCTCGCGCGATCCTGAGCTCGCCGCCGACGCAGGTTCGGCCGATCCGGACGCAACCACGCGCCCGCGCGCCGAACCAGACCGAGCCATCCGTCGCCGCGGAGGACTCCAGCGCAACACCGATGGCACCGCGCGCCGCCGCGGGCTCGGTGCGCCGCGTGAGCACCATCGGCTGCTCGGAGTCGCGAGAGATCGCCGGAAGCGAGGGAGTGGTCCACGTCAACTCGCCACTGGTCATCGCAAATGACTCGATCACCGAGGCGGCGACCACCGCATCGCCGACCCGTCGCTCCGAGCGCCGGCCGACGTAGTCGACGATCGCCAGCACGAGCGCGTCGTCGACCTGCGCGACCTCCGCACGCGCGTACGGACAGCCCTCGAGCGGTGGAGCGACGCCATGCGTTGCAAGCGCGGCCGAGATCGCCGCGGTGGCAGCGGGATCGCCCACGAGGACCACCGCCGGCTGGCACGCCGGAGCCGCGGCGACGCGCGATGGCGCCATCGCGATCAGCACGGCCAGCACGAGACGTTCCACAGCTCATGAGTACCCGTTCGCCCCGGATCCTTCAGGGATTTCTTTGTCGCACCCAACCGTTCGGATTCATGGAGCAAACACGCTCTCGATCGCGTCCACGATCTCGAGCCCGACCTTCGCCTGCGCGATCATCGCCGCACCGTCGTGTCCGGTGGCCGCGGCGCGGAGGCCGCTGATCGTCGCTTCGTAGTCGGTGGCTTCTCTCTGGCCCCCCGCCGCGAGCAGTGCCGGCTTCACCCGGATCCACGTCGCCTGGATCGTGTCGATGTGACCGGTAGCGCTCGCGGGAGCGGCCATGCCGTCGAGCACGACCTCGCGCCCGAGGTAGTCGAGCGCGAGGACGTCCACGGGGACCGTGGGGGCGTAGATCGCAAATAGCTCGTCCATGGGGGCGCTGATCGCGTTCGCGGCGCGGGCGACGGTGGTCGGATCCGTCGAGCTCGCCGCAGCGCTCGCGAGGTCTCTGACCGCGGTGTCCATCGCGGTCAGATCACCGCCCGCAGCTCCGTCGGTTGCGAGCTCGGATCGGACACCGCGCCAGCTCGCATCGATCGTCGCCGCCGCCGCGACCACCGCGGCATGATCTCCGGCCAGCGCCTTGTCGTAGGCGTCCTCCGCGGCACCCTCCACGTCGAGCAGACCGGATGGGACCTCGCCGCTACCCGGTTCCGGACCCTCTCCATCCGAGCAGCCGCAGACGACGAACACCAGACTCACGAACGCGACGCCAGGTAGCTTCATGATCAGAACCTCCAATGCCGGTGAGTACCGGTCGCCGGGAGATCCTTCACCGATTCATGGCGAACAGCCCGCCCCGGCCACGATGGTCGCGAGCTTCGCCCGGCGGGCCGCGGCGGTGACGGCGACCAGATCCTTGCCGATGTAGTCGCCGACCACGCTCACGCTCGCGGCGGTGCACGGCGGCTTGCACGCGGCAAGACCGGCGGCGACCAGCCGATCGAGCGCCGACGGATCGATCACCGGCGCCGTCTGCGCCACGTCGGCGCCGTCGGTGCAGACACGCGCGATGCCCTCCGTCACCGCGATGCCGAGGTTGCCGGGGCTATCGATCGACGTGGCGAGATCCGGCCCGACGCCGACGAACACCGGTGCACCACCGGTCGCACGTACGGCGATGATCGAAACACCACCGAGGCTCGCCTGCGCGATCGCGGACTCGATCGCGGAGCCCGGCGCATCGGGAGCGGCGAGCACGAGGTACGCGCCGCTGGCGTCACCGCCTGCCCCGCTCGGGTTCGCGGGCGGATCCGCGAATGCGCGCGAGGTGCCGTCGGGGCTGACGATCCGCGCCGCGTCGACCTCGAACACGGCATATGCCTCGCGGGTCACCCGCCACGGCTGCGGGGCGCCGCGAGAGAGATCGCACGCGAGCTCGACGGGGGCCGCGGGCGCCGCGATCGCGAGCCTCTGTAGCGCACGCGCGGCGCAGACCTCAGCTGCCTGCACACCGAGTCCTCCGACGCGGGCGCGCTGCACGTGGCCATCCGCCGTGATCTCGATCATCGCGCGCACGCTGCCCGTCGCCGCGCCGAAGCACGCATCGAGCTCGACCAGGTGCGCACGGATCTCCACCTGCGCGGCGTCCACGGTCGACGGATCCGCCGGCGCGGGCACGCGCACCACGGCGTACGGCGTCCATGCGGTCGGTGGGAGCGCCGCCGCCGCCGGGACCAGCTGGGGCGCGAACTTCAGCACGGCCTGGATCTGATTCGTCTTGCCCTCTCCCGACGGGAACTTCATTTCTTCGACGACCTTCACCACACACGCGGGGAGCGAGCCTGGGACGCCGGTCGCGCGTGCGTTCTTCACCGCGCCGATCCGATCGAGGTCGAACGTCACCGTCAGGGCACCCTCGAGGGTGGCAGCGTTCGCGAGCGCGACCGTGTAACAGGCGTCGAGCGCCAACAGCTGGCGCCTCATGAACCTGCGCACGAGGAGGCGGTCGAGCGGCCCGGTGACCTGGAGCGATCGGATGCCGATCCGCGCTCGCGGCCCCGGGGCGAGGTCGGCAGGGCGGAGGCCGATCGATCCCGTGCCGATCCCGCCGCCGCCGGCCGCGGGCACCGGGATGCCGAGGTCCGGCACCGACGGGGCCCCGGACCGCATGCGCGACGGCCGTGGCTCCGCGACGCCACACGTCATGAGCTGCAGCGCCGGCGCGACCGGTGCCGCGGCAGCGGAGCCCGAGCCCGCACCGCCAGGCTCCGCGGACTTGCCCTGGCACGCCGCGACGATGACCAGCACCAGCGCGATCTTCACTCCTCCACGGCGCGACATCCGATGCCTCCTCCGATCAGCACCCGCGAGAACCCCGCGTGCCGGACCGCATCCATCACCTCCGCGAGCGCACCGACGGTGCCGTCGCCCTCGACGGTCAGGCCGATCGTCGACGCGCACGACGCGACCTTGCAGCGCGCGGCGAGGTTCGCCAGGACGTCCTTCACTGCCTTCGGATCGGCGAGCGGCGCGGCCTGCGTGTCGACGCGGATGCAGGCGGCGAGCCGCGTGCGATCGACCCCGAGAGAGACATCGACCGCGGTGACGTCGTCGTGCGCATCTCCGAGCGCGAACGTCGAGCGGGCCGTGCCGAGCAACACCGGCGCGGCACCTTCACCCTGCAACGCGATCAGCGTCCCATCGCCTTCGAACGCCCAGGCGATCGCGGCTTCGAGCACCGTGCCCGGCGTGTCGCGCTGGACGAGGATCAAGTACGTGCGGTTCGGCGGCAGCGCATCGGGCTCGCCCGCCGCGAGCTCGACGGTGCGCCCGCGATGCGAGACCGCCGTCCGCGACGTGGTGATCACCTCGTAGCGGGAAGTCGTCACCCGCCACCGCTGCGCATCGCCGCGCGACAGATCGCACGCGACCTCCACGTCCCTGGTCCCCGCGGCGATCTCGAGAGCTCCGAACGCCTTCACGAGGCAGCTCTCGCTGGTCGGATCGCCCATCCCGCCAACGCGCGCGCCGCGCACCACGCCTCTGGCGTCGATGGCCAGCATCGCGCGTAGAGATCCAGTCGGTGCGTCGCCGGTGAAGCACGCGGCGATCGGATCCAGCCGCGCCCGCAGCGCGCGCTCGGTCAGCCGGGCCACCCCCGCCGCGCCCTGGTCGGGCGGCAGGTTCTCGAGCGCGTACGGAGTCCACGGCACCGGCGGCGGCGCCTCCCGCTCCACGGCCGGCCGCGGCTGGGATGGTGGGAGGCCCGGGGCCCCGTGATCGAACGTGAGTGGGTAGGTCACACGCACGCTGCCGCCCTGCGGTGCCGGGAACCGCAGCCCGGCGATCACGCGCGACAGGCACTGGCCGAGAACGACGGGCGCCGCCGTGCCCGCACTCACGCCGGCCACGCGGCCATCCGACGCGATGGTGAACGTGATCTCGATGCGCGCCGCGAGCAAGGGGTTCGTCGCGAGCTCGCGGTCGTAGCAGCCGCGCAGCTTGTCGAGCTCGCCGCGCAACACGCGCGCGAGCACAGCCGCATCGATGCCACCGACGGACGTCGACGGAGTGCCGACCACCACACGCGGCAGCTTCGCGGAGCCGGGCCGCGATCCTCGCTTCATCTCGAGGATCTCCGCCTTGGTCAGGCCGCCGAAGCTGACGCCGTCGTCGGCGAGGATCGGCCCCGGGCTCGCCGCCGTACACTGGAGCAGCTGCAGTCGCGGCGCCCGCTCGACGGGCCCGCCCGGACCGACGTCGCGACCACCGCACGCCGCGAGCGCGCCGAGGATCGCGATCCGCTTCACCGCCCCTTCCACACGGGCTTGCGCTTGCCGAGGAACGCCGCGATGCCCTCGGCCGCATCCTCGAGCGCCAGCACCCGGCCGAGCTCGGCCTGGAGGTAGCGGAGCTGCGGCTCGAAGTCCATGTCCTGCGAGCGATAGAACGCGTGCAGCCCGAGCGCCATCGCGGCCGGGCTGCGATCGGCGAGCTCGAACGCGAGCGCCTTCGTGGCGTGCTCGAGATCCACCGCCGGCACGACCTTGTTGACGAGACCGCACGCGAGCGCCTCGGCCGCATCGAGCTTGCGCCCGGTCAGCATCATCTCGAGCGTCTTCTTGCGGCCGACCGAGCGCGTGATCTCCGCCGTGATCATCATCGGCCACAGACCGACCGCGATCTCGGTGGTACCGAAGGTGGCCGTCTCCGCCGCGACGACGAGATCGCACGCGACCATCAGGCCGAGGCCACCCGCGAGCGCCGGACCATTGACCATCGCGATGATCGGCTTGCCGACCTCGTGCATCGCCACCAGCAGCTCGACGAGCGTCGCCGGAGGTACACCACCCGGCGGCGCCTGCATCGCGGCGAGATCACCGCCGGCGGAGAACACCGAGCCCGCGCCGGTCAGGACGCCGACGCGAAGCGCCGGGTTCGCCTTGAGCCTGGCGAACGCGTGGACGAGCTCGCCGCAGGTGGCCGGACCGATCGGGTTGCGCTTGTCGGGCCGGTTGAGGGTTAGCCGTGCGACCGGGCCCTGCTCCTCGACGAGGATCGTCGCGTACTCGCTCATGCGGCGTATGTATCATCAGGTCGGATCTCATGACACTGGATGCGTCGCCGGTGTCTGTATCCTCTTGCGGTCCGTTCGTCAGTTAGCTCGCTGCTGCAAGAATCCTAGCCACCTGTCGCGACAGATCGGCGACGGTGTACGGCTTCTCGATGAAGCCTGCTGCCCCGGCAGCGATCAACGCCTGCACCTCACGGTCGATCGCATAGCCCGAGACGATCACGATCGGAACCGAACCACGGGCGCGCAGCTGCCGAAAGCACTCCGCTCCTCCCATCACGGGCATCGACATATCGAGGAGCACCAGCGCGACCTCTGCCTTGCGCTCCTCGTAAACCCGGATCGCCTCCGCGCCGTCCCCGCACGAGATCACGGTCACGCCGAGTCGTTCGAGTATCCGCGTCGCCGTCTTCCGTACCATCGGCTCGTCATCCACGACGAGGACGATGCGACGCACGAGTACCTTCTCGAGCTCGGTACGCCCGGGCTTGGCGATCGGCACGCCACCACTGATGGGCAGAAAGATCCGAAACGTCGATCCCTTGCCGGGTGAGGACTCCACGTCGATCGCGCCGTCGTGTCCCTGCACCGCGCCATAGACCATCGCGAGCCCGAGCCCGGTCCCCTTCCCCACGGGCTTCGTGGTGAAGAACGGCTCGAACAGTCGACGTCGGGTCGCAGCGTCGATCCCACAACCCGTATCGCTCACGGCGAGGACTGCCCACTCGCGGTCACGCGGCAACGCTAGCCGGTCGGCCTCGGAGGGAGATAGTGACTGCCGCGCCGTCGACACCGTCAGGGTGCCCGCTCCGCTCATTGCATCCGACGCGTTGAGCGCAAGGTTGACGATCACCTGGCCGAGTTGTGCGGGATCGGCGTCGATGATCGCGTCGGTCGGGCCTTCTCGCACGACGACGACGGTCTTGGGTAGCGTGTGCGCAAGAAGCGGCCCGACAGGATTGATCACCTCGCCCACTGTCACCGGCCGACGTCGGTACTGGCCGCGACGGCTGAACGCGAGCAGGCTGCGGGTCAGCGATGCCCCACGCTGGGCCTCGGCGATGATCGAGTCGCAGTCCTCGCGTACGCGCAGATCCGCGGAGTCCTCACGGAGAAGGTCGGCAACGCCCAGCACGCCACCGAGGATGTTGTTCATGTCGTGGGCAAGACCGGCAGCCAGCGTCCCCACGGCTTCCATCCGTTGGGAATGGATGAACTGCTCACGGATCTGCTCGCGCTCGAGCTCTGCCTGCTTGCGATCTGCGAGCTCACGGGCCAGCGCCCCCGAGGTTTCCCGCTCCTCGAGACGAAGCAACTCCGCCCAGACGACAGACCTCCGCATCGCGATGTGCACGAAGTACGCTACGACCCCACTTCCCAGCACGATGCAGATCTGGAAGCCGGTCAACGCTCCACCATCACGGATCCCCAACGGGATCCACGCGGCAATCACCAGTGCGGTGGTGCCGATCATCCAGGATGTGCTCACCTGAATGCCAACACCGGCGAGCTCGATCATCAACAGCATGACCTGCCAGCTCATGCCCGTCTGTGCTTGGGTGACGAGTGTCGCGATCGGCGCGAGCAGCCAGGTGATGGCGCCGAACATGTGCGCGTGCCTGTCGGGGATCTTCACCCGGCGGCTCACGACGACCATCCCGATCGCGATCAGCGCGACGCAGCTATTGATGACGAACGCATAGCCACGAAGGTCAACGCCCAGCGGGCGACTCACGACGAGGCAGAACAGCATCGCGGCCGCGACCCCCGGGAGACAGAGGCGCGAGCGGTCGAGAATCAGCTGCGCGAGGAACCTCTCCAGTTCGGTGGCGTGCTTGCGCGCGAGAGCAGTCGGTGCGTGCAGACCCACAGCCTGTGGCTCGGTCGATGCCGTCAGGTGTTGAGGCCAATTCGTCCCTCCAACCCGATCTGTGGCCATCGGCCATCATATCCGTCGACAACACGCTCGTGACGGTCGTGTTACCGTGTTCCGACCATCACCCGTGCCTGGCTTGCCCTGGGAGGTCTGCTGGCGGCATGTGGGCGGCTTCACTTCGATCAGGATGGTGTGGATGCTGCGACTGCGGGCATCGACACGGTCAGGTGGGTCAAGGTGTTCACGACCGGCGGTGTCACCGGTACCACCACAGATACCTTCACTGCCCGGGCCGATCGGGCCGGCGACGCCATCCTGATACATGCGTACTGCGGCGGTCCGGGGGCGCCACCGAGCGGCGCTTCGATCACGGCCACCGGATGGAGCTTCGCGATGCTCAGTCCGGTAACGGGGTCCAGCTCACAAGCCGATTGGGCCGTCGCATTCGCGGCCATCGCCCCGAACACCACCGCCGCCACATTCACCGTCCGCTTCACCACCGCGAGCTGTTCGGCGGGCCTCGCCTCCCTGGGCGACGAGTTCACCAACAACAATCTCACCGGCGGGGCGACGACCTTCGTGGAGCATGCGGAGGCATTCGGCCAGGATGATTGTACGGTCGCACTGTCTCCCGGCCAGTCCGGCGACGCAGTGTGGGGCGGTTGTTCAGCCGGCGTGCTCGATGTCGGGCCGGGCTTCGTCAAAGGGACCGACGACGGTGGAGGCAACTGGACCGAGTCCCGGATCACGACAGCTTCCGATGGAGGCCCGATCCCGGTGACATTCGTCAACCAGGCCGGCCACGACTACATCATCACCGCCGCCACCATCAAGCACCGGTGACCCGACGACGTTGGCTGTGCTGCCGCGATTCCTGATGCCGCGTTGACTCCCGGTCACGCGGGGGCCTACGCTTCCGTCGTGGTCCTCCGCGTCGCCCTGGGATTGCTCGCACTGAGCCTCGGCGCGCCGCGCCTGGCCGCCGCCGACAGCAATGACCTGATCCTCAGCCGCCTCGGCACGCGGATCATGAACAACTCGGGCGCGCTGACCGACGTCGTCGGCCAGAACCTCGAGTTCCGCTCGCTCGCGTCGCAGATGGGCGTGGTCCTCGCCCCTCACCTCCTGACCCCGGCCGACACCATCGGGTTCGGCGGCTTCCAGTTCACCGTCGACTACGCGACGACCACCATCGATCCCAACGCCTCGTACTGGCGCGCCCGCGCGGGCAGCCCGGATCCCTCGGGTACCGGCGGCGTGTCACATGGTCCGAGCTCGCTCAGCACGGTGGGGCTGTTCGCCCGCAAGGGGTTCTGGTTCCCGGTCCCCTCGTTCGAGATCGGCGCCGGCGCGATCCACCTGATCGACTCCCACACCTGGACCGGCCAGGTCTACGCGAAGCTCGCGCTCCACGAGGGCTATCACGATCTCCCGATCCCGAGCCTCGCGGTGCGCGGCGGCGTCTCCCGCATGATGACGCAGCGCGAGCTCGACCTGACCGTGGCCTCGCTCGACGTCACGATCTCGAAGCATGTCGGCATCGGCGGCACCTGGCGCCTCGATCCGTACGCCGGGTGGAACATGCTGATGATCATCCCGCGCAGCGAGGTCATCGACCCCACGCCGCAGATCGATTCGCAGAAGCCCGGCAACGAGATGGACAGTGACTTCAACTTCGTGTTCCGCGACCAGGACAACATCTACCGCCAGCGGATCCTCGTCGGCGCGAAGCTCCAGTACTACGTGTTCCAGCTGACCATCGAGGCGCAGTTCGCACTCAAGGGCAAGTCGATCGACGACCGCAGCGGCACCTCCGACGCGTGCATGCCGAGCTCGACCACCTCGAACTGTGATGCGAAGGACCAGTCGGCTGCACAGCGAACGCTATCGCTGTCGGCCGGGTTCGACTTCTAGGTCACGCACATGACGGTCACCGCGTGGGTATGCGCGCCGCCGCTCGTCGA
>JAYVLW010000540.1:0-6289 GCA_043759315.1 Myxococcales bacterium | reverse complement strand
TCCTCGACGCAGGTCGCCGATATCGTCAAGCGCCAGCTCGCCGACAAGCAGCGTGACGAGATCGAGCTGATCGCGGACTACATCCATCTCCAGCCGGATCAGGCGATGCGGCTGCGCCGCCGCGCGATCGCCCAGAAGGCCGCACGGACGTTTGCGCTCGAGCGCGCGGACTTCGTCGTCGAGGATCACATCACGGTGCGGTTCGTGCCGGGCAGCGAGCTCGATATCCGGTCGGTGATCTACCTCGGCGCGCGGCAGTTCCTCTCGGAGGCACGGCTCAACGGCGAGCTCGGCCAGCTCGGCCAGTGGTTCCAGCTCAAGCCCGAGCTCGCGGAGTACCTCCCGCAGTTCGGCTTCGGAGAGGCCGAGCAGCCGGTGCTCGAGGCGCTGACGCGCGGGGCGGGGCTCGGCGAGATCGAGCGGCCCGACGTCGAGCAACGCATGGCACGCGCGGTGGTGTACGCGCTGGTGTCCTGTGGCCAGTGCAACGTCGAAGCGGGCCTGCGCGCCGCGCCGAAGAAGGCCCCCACGCCACGCCCGCAATCGACGACGCAGGCACCGCGCCCGCCGTCGGGGAACATCCAGCCACCGCCCCGGAGGCGCCCGGGCGATACGCTCAACCAGCCCACGTTCCGCCGCTCCGATACCGAGGCAGATGCGCCCACCGATCGGAACAAGACGCCTAGCCGCGCGCCGCAGCCGCGCCGCAACGCCACCCCCACCGCGATGACGAACGAGGTCGAGCTGCTGATCAAGCAGCGGCTCGCCATCCTCGATGGAGGCGGCGACCACTACATGCTCCTCGGCATCGCGCGGGAGGCCACGCCGAGCCACGTCCAGAAGGCGTACTTCGCGCTCGCGCGGCAGCTCCACCCCGATCGGCTCTCGGCGCTCGGGATCGTCGACGAGACCCGGCAGGCGCAGCGTCTGTTCGCGCAGGTCAACACCGCGTTCGCCGTGCTCGGCGACGCGAAGAAGCGGGAGGCGTACATCGACATCCTCGATCGCGGCGGCGAGCAGGCCGTGCGCGCCGAGCAGCAAGCGGCCGAGGAGCTGACCGAGCGCGTGCTCGAGTCGGAGGAGGCGTTCCGCAAGGGCGAGGCGGCGCTACGGCGCGACCAGATCCCGATCGCGATCAAAGAGCTCGAGCGCGCGGTCGCTCTCAACGGCGACGAACCCGATTTCCAGGCGATGCTCGCCTGGGCGAGGTTCTGCGCCGCACCGGACAAGATGGCCGTGGCGCAAGGCACGAAGCGCGCCTTGCGCGCCGCGATCGACAAGTCACCTCCCACGTCGGTGACGGGCCGGTTCTACCTCGGCCGCGTCGAGCGCATGCTCGGCCGCGACAAGGAGGCGCTGGAGCTGTTCGAGGAGGTCCTCGAGGTCTCGCCGGGGCACTCCGAGGCGACGGCCGAGGTCCGCGTGCTCCAGGCGCGCCTCGGCGGCGACAAGGGCGGCGGCCTGTTCGGCCGGCTCAAGCGCTGAGCTCGAGCTCGGTGATCCGGGCGTCTGGCAGCCCGATATGCGCGCGCACGCGGGCGATCATCTCGGTGGTCGTGCCGTCGCGCTCGACCCGGACCGTCAGCTCCTCGCCGATCTCGAACATCAACGGCGAGCGCACGCGGGCGATGCCATCGGTGATGCCCAGGACCTCGAACACGTCGTGGGCCTGGTCGCCATCGACCACGACAACGCGCGGGTCCCCCGACATCCACCACCTGGTATCACGCCGCGCATTGCGCCCTCAAGCCTTCTCGTAGTGGCGGCGCTGGGTTAACCTCGGTCCAGCGGATGCTCAAGCCGGTCGAGAAGCAACGCGTCGCCGAGGAGATCGCCGAGCAACTGCGCTCGCTCATCCTCAACGGACAGTACCCACCGGGGTCCAAGCTGCCGCCGGAGCGCGAGCTCTCGAAGCGGCTTCGGGTGAACCGCGCTTCATTGCGCGAGGCCCTGAAGAAGCTCGAGCACCTCGGGCTCGTCCGCATCCGGCAAGGGGATGGGACGCGGGTCCAGAACTTCATGGAGACCGGAGGCCTCGAGCTGGTCCAGCACCTGCTGCCGCTCGCCGGTGGCAAGCCCGAGTTGATCCGCGACCTCCTCGAGTTTCGCCGGATCATGGGCCGCGAGATCGCCCGGCTCGCCGCCGCGCGCGCGCACGCGGATCGAGAGGGAATCGCGAAGCTGAAGATCCTGGCCGATCGCGCCGATGCGGCGACCACCGCGGGCGAGCTGTTCGACATCGACTTCGAGCTCTACGTCGCCGTCGCGGCGATGTGCGGCAACCAGGTCATGCTGCTCCTCATCAACACCGTGCGCGATGGCGTGCGGAACTTCATGCCGCTCCTCGCGAACCTCGCCGGTCCCGGCGACGCCGTGCGCAAGCACCACCGCGATCTGATCGCCGCACTCGAGAAGGGCGACGTCGCCGGTGCCGGACGCATCGCCGACGAGTATCTCCGCATGGGTGCCGAGCTTGCCGGTCGGCTCGGTGGCAAGCCGGAGCTACAGCCGCAGCCGCTTCCGGACTGACGCATGCCGAAGCTTCCGCTTCAGGAAGTCCAGGAGATCGCGCTGCTCGCGCGGATCCACTTGTCCCCACAAGAGCTCGGGGCCATGGAGACCGAGCTCGGTGCGATCCTCGAGCACTTCAGCTCGATCGCAGCCGTCGACACCGAGGGCGTGCCACCGATGACGCATGCCGTGCCGATCGATCTTCCACTGCGAGAAGACGTGGCGGAGCCCTCGCTCCCGGCCGCGGTGGCGCTCGCCGCGGTGCCCAGGCGCGACGGTGATCTGATCGTGGTGCCGGCGATCATCCCCGGAGCCGAGTGACCGTGAACCCCGCGTTCTGGTCGGTCGCGGAGACCGCGTGGCGGATCGCGGCCGGAGAGGTCACCGCGGTCCAGGTCACGAACGCGTTCCTCGATCGGATCGGTACGATCGATCCCGCTCTCGGCGCGTATCTCCTCGTCGACGACACGGGAGCGCGCGCGCAGGCAGAAGAGGTCGATCGCAAGCGAGGCGCGAACGAGCCGCTCGGTCCACTCGCGGGCGTGCCGATCGCGCTCAAGGACATGCTCGTGACCAAGGATCTCGTCACCACGGCGGGCTCGAAGATCCTCGAAGGCTGGGTGCCCCCGTACGACGCCACTGTCGTCGCGAGGCTGCGCACCGCGGGCGCGGTCATTCTCGGCAAGGTCAACTGCGACGAGTTCGGCATGGGGTCGTCGACGGAGCGCTCCGCGTACAAGCAGACGAAGAACCCGTGGGATCCGAAGCGCGTCCCGGGCGGCAGCTCCGGTGGCAGCTCGGCCGCGGTCGCCGCGGGCCTGTGCGCCGCGAGCCTGGGCACCGATACCGGTGGATCGATCCGCCAGCCCGCGGCGTTCTGCGGCGTCGTGGGCTTGAAGCCGACCTACGGCCGGGTCTCGCGCTACGGCATCGTCGCGTTCGCATCGTCGCTCGATCAGGTCGGGCCGCTCACGCACACGGTCGCCGATGCGGCGCTCGTGCTCCAGGCGATCGCGGGCCACGATCCGCGCGACTCGACGTCGCTACCCGCGAAGCCGCCCGAGTTCTCGGCCGAGATCGGCATGGGCGTTTCAGGCCTGCGGATCGGCCTGCCGAAGGAGTACTTCGCAGGCGAGATCGATGCCGATGTGCGCAGCGCCCTCGCCGCCGCGGTCGCCGCGCTGAAAGACAAGGGCGCCACGATCGTCGATGTGTCGCTGCCGCACACGGAGCTTGCGCTGCCGGCGTACTACATCGTCGCGCCCGCGGAGGCCTCGTCGAACCTCGCCCGCTACGACGGGATCCGGTACGGCAAGCGCGCCGACGCGACGGACCTCCTCTCGCTGTACAGCCACACGCGCGGCGAGCGGTTCGGCCCCGAGGTCAAGCGCCGCATCATGCTCGGCACGTACGCGCTGCGCTCGGGTTACTACGACGCCTACTACAAGAAGGCGCAGCAGATCCGCACGCTGATCAAGCGCGACTTCGACGAGGCCTTCACGCACTGCGACGTGCTGCTGACCCCGACCACGCCGACGCCCGCGTACGAGCTGGGCGCCAAGTCGACGCCGCTCGAGATGTACCTCGGCGACATCTTCACCCTTGCCTGCAACCTCGCCGGCCTACCCGGCATGAGCGTGCCGTGCGGGCTGACGACCGGCGGTCTGCCCATTGGTGCGCAGCTGCTCGGCAAGCCGCTCGACGAGGTCACCTTGCTGCGGACGGGGGCGGTGATCGAGACGGCGGTCGGCCTCGGCGACCGCCGCCCGGGCGGGATCGAGGGCATCGCGTGACCGAGCTCGCCCAGCTCCTCGAGCTCTACGAGCCGGTGATCGGGCTCGAGGTCCACGTCCAGCTCGCGACCAAGTCGAAGGCGTTCTCGTCGTCCGCGACGGGGTTCGGCGAACCGCCGAACTCGCTGACGGATCCGGTCGTGCTCGGTCTGCCCGGCGCGCTGCCGGTGTTCAACCAGGCGGTCCTCGAGCTCGCGCTCAAGCTCGGCGTCGCGACGTCGTCGCAGATCCGCGCGAAGTCGCGGTTCGCGCGCAAGCATTATTTCTATCCGGACCAGCCGAAGAACTACCAGATCACGCAGTACGACGAGCCGCTGTGCGAGAACGGCCACCTCGATCTGATCGTCGGTGGCGCGGTGAAGCGCGTGCGTCTGGAGCGCATTCACCTCGAGGAAGATGCGGGCAAGAACACGCATGTCGGCGCGGTCTCGCACGTCGACCTCAATCGTGCCGGCGTGCCGCTGTGCGAGGTGGTGTCCGCGCCGGAGCTGACGTCGTCCGAGGAGGCCGCGGAGTTCATGCGGGCGCTGCATCGCCTCGTGCGCTGGCTCGAGGTCTCCGAAGGCGACATGGAGAAAGGTCACATGCGCTGCGACGCGAACGTTTCGGTCCGCCTGCGCGGCGAGGACCGGCTCGGCACGCGTACCGAGCTGAAGAACATCAACTCGTTCCGGTTCGTGCAGAACGCGATCGATCACGAGATCGCGCGCCAGCTCCGGCTGATCGACGGGGGCGGACGGGTCGAGCGCGAGACCCGGCTGTGGGACGCCGATCTGGGCCACTCCGCGCCGATGCGCAGCAAGGAAGAAGCGAATGACTACCGCTACTTCCCCGACCCAGACCTGCCGATGCTGGTGGTCGATGGGGGCCTCATGGGTAGCGTCCTGCGCGGCCTCCCGGAGCTCCCGGCCGCGCGGTTCGAGCGCTACCAGAAGGTGCACGGTGTGGCGGCCGATGATGCGCGCACGCTGGTCTCCGAGCGCGCGCTCGCGGACTACTTCGACGCCGCACTCAAGGCGCACCCCGGAAGCGAGAGCGGCCGCACGATCGCGAACTGGATGCTGACCGAGCTGCTCGGTGCCCTCAACGCCGACGGCAAGACGATCGCCAGTTCGCCGATGGCCGCGGCGACGCTGTCCGCGCTCGTCGCTCTCGTCGAGACGGGGACGATCAGCGGCAAGATCGGCAAGGAGGTCTTCGCCGAGTCGTACAACACCGGAGAGGCGCCGGCCGAGATCGTCGAACGCCGCGGCGTGCAGCAGATCTCGGACGAGGCGAGGCTGTGGGAGATCGTCGAGAAGGTCGTCGCGGCCAGCCCCAAGCAGGCCACGGACTACCTGGGCGGCAAGGACGCCCTGTTCGGATACTTCGTCGGCCAGGTCATGAAGGAGACCCAGGGCCGGGCAAATCCCGTGATCACCACCGACTTACTGAAGAAACGTCTCGGCCGGTGATCCGGCCAAGCCCTTGATCTTGCCCGTTGATCGAAATGCCGCTCGGGTCTCCCTCGACGAGGGCTTGACGATTGGCTCGCGATCAGTAAAGTCCGCGATTCCTAAAAGCGTTTTTCGCGGAGCCAACGCATGTACGCCGTGATTCAGACAGGTGGAAAGCAGTATCGGGCAGAGCCCGGCCAGACGATCGTGGTCGAGAAGCTCGCCGGTGAAAAGGGCGCCCAGGTCGTGTTCGACCAGGTGTTGCTCGTGTCCTCTGGCGATGGTGGCAACGTGACGATCGGGAAGCCGACCGTCGCGAATGCCAAGGTCACTGGAGAGATCGTGGAGCAGGGACGCGGCGAGAAGCTCGTCGTGTTCAAGTTCCGTCGCCGGAAGAACTATGTCCGCAAGAACGGGCATCGTCAGGACTACACCGCGGTGAAGATCGCCGCGATCAACGCCTAGGAAGTAGAGAACAGCCATGGCTCATAAAAAAGGACAAGGCTCCACCCGCAACGGCCGCGATTCGCTGCCGAAGATGCGTGGCGT
>JAYVLW010000539.1:0-2582 GCA_043759315.1 Myxococcales bacterium | reverse complement strand
GGCCGCGCGGGCTCGAGCTCGTCGAGCGCACGCTTGCGACGCCGCTCGTCAAGCGCTACTCGATCGGCGAGGTGTTCGCACCGTGGGCGCGCTGGGATGCGGGCTGGGTCGCGGAGGAGGACGGCGCGATCCGTGGGTTCGCGACGGTGCAGCACGAGGCGTGGCACCAGCGGCTCGTGCTGTGGTTCCTCTACATCTCACCCGCGTGGCGTCGGCGCGGCGTGGGCCGGGCGCTGCTCGAGCGCGTGGAGGCGCACGGGCGCGGGGTCGGGGCGACGCACGTGTGGCTCGAGACGAGCAACGTGAACGTGCCGGGCGTGGCCGCGTACGACCGCCTCGGCTACGGGCTGTGCGGCGCGGACACGCTCTACTACGGCGAATACATGCCGGGTGAGACGGCGATCTATCTCGCGAAGCGCCTGTAGCGGCGTACTCTCGCCCCGTGGTCCGCACCGTCCTCGTGTGTGTCGCGCTCGCCGGATGCGGATCGAGTGCGCCGCCCGCTGCCGCGCCGCCACCACAAGTCGCGATCGCGAATCCCGAGCACGCGCGCGCCGATCGCGCGCGTGCGGAGAGCGCGCGTCGCGCGAAGCTGTCCGCTGCGCATCGCGAGCTCGAGGCGGAGCAGCAGACCGCCCTCGCGGCGTCGTGTGACAAGCCACCGGGTGCGCAGCCGCGCTGCGAACCGTCGTGTTACCGGGCCGAGGCACCGGATCCTCGCGCGGGGAAGAAGCTGCCGCGCGCGGAGGTGGTGCACCTCGTGTGTCGATTCGCGGATGCGCCGGAGACCGGGCCGATCGTGTTTGCCGACGAGGCCGGCGGCGCCCAGATCGCGGTGCGCCCGGTGCGTGGTCGATCCCCGAAGATGCACGGGAAGGGCTCGTGGGAGGCAGAGATCGAGGCTGCCGTGGGCCTGGCGCTACAACCCGAGGTGGCGCGCGGCGACGTGGTGCGCGTGACCGGCGCATGGAAGCTGATGACGCATCCCGTGACCAACGACAAGCTGCGCTGCGTGGCGGTCTCGCACGTCACGTCGATGCGGCGCGCTCTCGATGCGTGCGGTGGGCGTGGTGGCGTTGCGTGCGAGGCCATGGGCAGCGCGGCCGCCCACGGAATCAACGTGGTGCACTTCCGGCTCGCCGAGGCGCGCCAGCTCCGCGCGGCGGGCAAGGATGCCGAGTGCCAGCGCGCGGCACTCGAGGCCATCGCGGTTGCGCGCGGGATGCCGCGGTGGCGCCAGTACGTCAGCCTCAACGCGAACCAGTGGAAGGCGTACTCGCGCTACCGCACCCGGTTCGACGGCATCCTCGACGAGGACACCCTGTTCACCACGGCCGGTGTGCTCGGCAGCGAGGCGGAGCGGGTCTACGCGGACTGCGGCGGCGGACCGACGCCGAGGACGGTCGTCGAGCAGGAGCAGTCGTTCCACACCTGCTGGTGATTCACGCCTTGCGCGGACGCCGCGAGATGATCGAGTAGGCGGCCATCGTCGCGATCACGAAGATCGCGATCGCGAGCACGCCGACGGAGCTCGAGCTGACGGGATCGCTGCTCGGGCCCCGCCCGGACGATACCATCGCGTGCATCGTGAACCAGGTGAGCACGGCGCTGATGGCCGCCGCGACTCCGAGCCGGATCAGGCGGGGCCGGAAGTTGCGGAGGTCGGTGGAAGCGTCCATGGCAGGAAGACACGCCGCCGTCAGGTGGGTTGCGTGGACGCGTAGAGGGTCAGGGACGCTCGGGATGACGGCCGGGAGACGAGCCAGGGTACGTCGTGGAGCTCGAGGTCGACCGTGGCGATGGTGATCGAGCGGCGGCGGGCGACGGCTTCGAGGCGGCGCATCACCCGCGCGAGCAGGTCGCCGTTGAACGGGGCGTACAGGAAGAACACGGAGCCATCGAGCGCCTGGTCCGCGGCGTTGGCGCATTCGAACGTGACGGCGGGCAGGTGGAGCTCGGCGCAGGTGGCGCGCGCGCGATCGACGAGGTGCGCCTGGAGCTCGATGCCGCGTGCGGGTGCGCCGGAGATCAGGTGTGCGAGCACGAGCACGCGCCCGAGACCCGATCCGAGATCGACCAGCTCGTCGGTCGCGCGCACCGGCGCCTCGCGGACCATCGCGATGATCTCGGCGATCGGGGCGGGCAGGTAGGGCACGGCGCCGCGCGGGAGGTCGCGATCCGGCAGTGGCGGGGAGATGCCGAGAACGGCATCGATCCAGGCCTCGCGATCGGCGGCGGGGATGGCGTCCAGGGCGTCCAGCAAGGCGACGCCACGAAGTCCGCCGGCCGCGATCCGGGAGCGTGCCGTGGTCGTGTTCAAGGTGGTGCCGACCGTAGCAAGTCGGCGTGGGAGGAGCGCGGCGCATGCCTCGGGATCGCGAGGCACCGGTCACGGGGCATACATCGTCGGCGAGAAAGGCGGCATCCACCGGGGTCGAGGGTTGGACGTCGTGGCAGCGTGGTGGCGTGACGACCGTCGCAGTCCTCCGCCGCGTGCTGGATCTCGGGCTCGTACCAGCCGCCGCCGAAACTCTGCGCGCTTGGTGGGACACCACCGCCGACGAGCGGGCAAGTTGGGACAC
>JAYVLW010000538.1:0-25137 GCA_043759315.1 Myxococcales bacterium | reverse complement strand
GTGCTCCACGCGGCGTGGACGATCGAGAACAAGGGCTTCGATCGCGCGCGCGACGAGGTCTCGATGATCAAGTTCTACGTCGCGAACGTGATGCTGCAGCTCGTCGACCGCGCGATCCAGCTCCACGGCGCGCTCGGCATCACGAGCGACACGATCCTCGCCTACTACTACGTGCACGAGCGCGGCGCGCGCATCTACGATGGCCCGGACGAGGTCCACAAGATGGTCGTCGCCAAGCGCATCCTCGCGAGGTACGGGCGGGCATGATCGAGGATGCGCCCAGAGCGGTCCGCGCCGGCGAGGAGCTCGATCTCGCGAAGCTCACGGCGTATCTCGAGACCGAGCTCGGCACGGCGGGCGCGGTCACCGTCGAGCAGTTCCCCGGCGGCCACTCGAACCTGACCTACCTCGTGCATCACGCCGATCGCGAGTACGTGCTGCGCCGCCCGCCATTCGGCTCGAAGGTGAAGTCGGCACACGACATGGGCCGCGAGGTCGCCGTGCTGTCGAAGCTCGCCCCGGTCTACGCGCGCGCCCCGCGCGTGATCGCGTACGAGGGCACCGGCGAGGTCCTCGGCGCGCCGTTCTATCTGATGGAACGCCGGCGCGGCGTGATCCTCCGGCGCGACCTGCCGGCCGACCTCGCTGCCGATCACGCGCGCGTTCGGCGCTGCTGCGAGATCCTCGTCGACGCCCTGGTCGATCTGCACGCCGTCGACTACACCGCCGCCGGCCTCGGCGAGTTCGGCAAGCCCACCGGCTACATCGCGCGCCAGGTCACCGGCTGGACCGAGCGCTACGCGGCCTCCCAGACTGACGACATCGCCGCCGTCACCGAGGTCGCCTCGTGGCTCGCCGCGCACTTGCCCGTGGAAGGCCCTCCGTCGCTGATCCACAACGACTTCAAGTTCGACAACGTGATCTTCGATCCCACGCTCGAGAGGATCACCGGCGTCCTCGACTGGGAGATGACCACGATCGGCGACTCGCGCATGGACCTCGGCACTTCGCTCTCGTACTGGGCCCAGGCGAGCGATCCACCGCCGATGCACGCGCTGCCGTTTGGCCCCACCGCGCGGCCGGGGATGATGACCCGCGAGGAGGTCGCGCGCCGCTACGCCGACCGCGCCGGGATGCCGACCGGGAACCTGGTGTTCTTCTATGCGTTCGGCCTGCTCAAGACGGCCGTGATCGCGCAGCAGATCTACTATCGCTTCGCGAAGGGCCTGACCACCGACGCGCGCTTCGCGCAGATGATCATCGGGGTGCGCATCCTCTCGGAGCAGGCGCGCTCGTCGATCTCTCGCGACGCGATCTGAGCGCACGCGGGCCGCGGCAACCGGACTGGAGCTGAGGGCCTGTCGGCACCGCGCCGACACCATCCCCGGCGCGCTTCACCGTCGATCACCCCTTCATCTCGAGCGCCTCCGGCCGGTTCAGCAGGCATGGTCGTTCGCTTCGCCGCGGGTGGTGCTGCGGTGCTCCTGGTCGCGGTCACGCCCGCCTCGGCAGCGCCCATCGTCGATGACGGCCTGCTCGACGGCACCCACATGGTGCGCGAGCTCGTCCCCGGCACCGGCGTCTCGCGCGCACAGAGCCGGACGATCTTCCTGAACCGCAAGGGCGCCACCATCCGTCCCGGCGTCAATGACTCCCACAAGCAGACGTCCTCGATCGTCACGCAGCCCTCGGTGATCGACGGCTGGGAGGTCAGCGACGCGAAGTGGACCGCGACGGTCGCGTGCATGCGCGAGACCTGGGCGAAGTTCGACGTGGCGATCACGGAGACGGATCCGGGAGACGCGCCGCACATCGAGGCCATGTTCGGCGGCTCGCCCGCGGACATCGGTCGCCCGGCGACGGTCGCCGGCATCGCGCCGTTCGCGGTCGACTGTGGCGTGGTCGAGAACGCGATCGTGTTCGCGTTCACCGACAACTTGCCGGCCGATCCGCAGCTCGTCTGCGAGGTGATGACGCAGGAGATCGGGCACGCCTACGGCCTCGATCACGAGCTCCTCGCCTCCGATCCGATGAGCTACCTGCCCCACTCCGGCAAGCGCGCGTTCCAGAACACCGCGGCCGCGTGCGGGGAGAAGACCGAGCGCCCGTGCGGCCTCGGTTCCACGGCATGCCGCGTCCAGCAGAACTCCCAGCAAGTCCTCCTGGCGCGTCTCGGCGCCGCCGGCGGTGACGGCACTGCGCCGACGCTCGTCATCATGTCGCCCGCCGCGCACGCGCAGGTCGATCCTGGCTTCACCGTGCAGACCCGTGCCCTCGATGACACCGGCGTCACCTCCGTCGCGCTCTACGTCGACGGCGTACAGGTCGACTCGCGTACGACCGGCCCGTTCGACTTCACGACCGACGCATCCCTGCCGACCGGCTCGCACTCCGTGATGGTCGAGGCGCGCGACGCGAACGACAACATCACCGTGCGCGAGCTCGACGTCACCGTCACCGGCAACCCGCCGTGGTTCCGCAACCTCGGTTGTTCCGCCGGCGGCGGGACATCGGGCCTCGGTGCGTGCGCGCTGATCCTCGTGCTGCGGCGTCGCCGTCGCCCCACACGGTCGTGACGCGTCCCGCGCGCCCGTCGAACGGCTCCTTGATATAGCGACCGGGAGCCAATGCCGGCGCGGCAGGTGGTGTCCAATCACCCCATGAGCCGAGACCGGACCGTGCGGAACCTCGTCGTGTTCCTGGTCGCGATCGGCGCGCTCGGAAGTCTTGCGATCTCGTTGTGGCCATCACGCGACGACGCACGCACGACGCCGGTGACCGCCCACGCCGGATCTGGAGCTGCGGCCGCGCCGCGACCGGCAATCGTGACGTGCGATTCCCTGAACCAGCTCCACGCCGACACCATCCGGGCCACGGACGCGGCGTACGCGCGCGCCCTCGCCGACCGTGGTCTCCGCGTGGTCAACCTGCCGGCGGTCGCCACCGAAGGGCGAGCGATGCCACCCGATGACCAGGTCCACACGTTCGAGCGCGGCGGTCACCGCTTCACGTTCGTCCCGGCGGCCAGCTACGCTTCGACGCACAGCGTGCCGTCGACGGCCGTGCTCGTCACCGATGGGACCGGCAACGTCTGGAAGGTCAAGCGCGCCCCGCGGGTCCGGCCCGTCCACCAGGCGACCGTGGAGGCGTGCAGTTACGGATGCTGGGGCGACCCGGGCGCAGGCGTGGAACCCTGGGAGTGGTCCGAACACTGGGTGCTCGGCGAGGCGCACAGGTATCAGGGAGAGATCGAGATCGCTTACGACGCGCCGACGATCGATCTGACGATCATCGACCAGGACTGTCCCCTGCCGCCGTAGCGAGGAAGCGCGCTACTTCCGGATCTCGATCTGATAGGCGCCGTGCTCGGTGTCCTCGTGAACCTCGACGCGCGGATCTCCTTCGCGGAAGATCAGCAGCTTCTTGTCGTCCTCCTCGGTCGGTCGCGGCTGGCCCCACTTGTGCGTGAACATCGCGAGGAGCTCCTCCTTCGCCTCGGGGTGCGCCTTGTACGGGATCGAGAACGTCAGCGCACGGATGTGCCCGCCCGAGACGTCGAGGTTGATCTTCGTCGCGCCGCGCTCCCACTCCGTCGGGAGGAGCGAGAGCACGAGGTCGCGGCCCGAGGTCGTGATCTCCGTCGGGAACAGCTTCTTCACTTCATCGACGGTGGAGCCGAGGACCGGCGCCGCGTCGAGCACGTCGGGTTGCTCGCCGAACAGGTCGGCGGCGGGCAGGTAGTTGTCGTACGCGAGATCGTGGCTGTAGCCGAGGGCGTCGCGTAGCGTGGCCCGCCAGCGCGTGGTGGGGTCGGGCCATACGAGCACGTTCTTGCCGACCGGCTCGACCGCGGCCCAGCCGTCGCCCCACGCCTCGACGATCAGGTTCTCCGCGTGCTGCGGGAGGTTGAGATAGATCGCGCGCACGGTGCCGAGCTTGTCGTCGACCGCGATGAACTCGCGCACGCTGTCGACGCCCGTGGGGATCCCGGCGCGTACGTCGATCGGGCCGGGCGCGAGCTTGCGTGCCTCGACGACCTTCATGCCGATCCTGAGGTTCGCGAGATCGCCGGGCGGCACCACGTGCGCGCCGAAGAACTCGCTCGTCAGCACGTGGTACGGCACGAACTCGACGAGGCAGTTGCGCTCGAGGCAATCGAGCTTCGCCTTCCAGCCGGTCGACTCGCTGGCCCACGTGGTCTCGGGCTGCCCGAGCGAGTCCTTGGTGATCGTCGGCTGGCCCCACCGGTTTGCGAGCACGTCGCGCACCGTCTGACCCTGCACGATCGCGACGATGCCCGCCACGATGCCATTGTCGACGCGGACCTCGAGCTTGATGTCGCGAACGCCGGAGTCGAGCAGCAGGTGCTCGCGGACGCCTGTGTGGTCCTCCTTGAGCCCCGGGATCAGCTTCTTCGCGTCGGCCACGCTGATGCCGGGCTGGATCTTGTCGAGGCCCCGTGGTGGCGCGATCCGGTCGCCCCAGTACTCCTGGGGAGCCGCTGGCGCGCTGCTGCACGCAGCGACCGCCGCGAGACTGGCGAACCGGAGGGACCTCACAACCTACATTTCTGCCCCGGAGAGCGGAGATCCACAAGTCTCCGGGGGCGTCGGGGAGCAGGTGGGGCGTCCTGCCTCACGCGCTCGGTTCGAGTGCACGCAGCGCGTCGGCGACGATCGTCAACGCCCGACGCATCTCGTGCTCGGACAAGTACGCGTACGAGATGCGAAACCCGTGCAGGTGCGACGGGCCGAGGAACGCCGCCGAAGAGTTGGTGACCTGGACGCCGCGGCGCAACAGGTGCGCTTCGAGCGCCGGCAGGTCGACCGTGCGCGGGATCTCGAGCCACAGCGTCGGACCTCCCCCTGGTCGCGTCCACCGCACTCCCTCCGGCATCAGCTCGTCGAGAGCGGAGAGGCACGCGGCGTAGCGCGTATCGAGGGCTCGCTGCAGCGACGCGAGGTGTGTGTCGTAGTAGCCGCGGTCGAGAAACTCGGCGACCACGGCCTCGGTCAGCCACGCGTTGCCGAGCGTCGACAGCCGCTTCATCGCGACGAGCGTGGGCACGAGCTCGGGCGCCGCCGCGACGAAGCCGATGCGCAGCGAGGGCAACAGCTTCTTCGTGAACGAGTTCACGTACAGCACGTTCTTGCCGCCGAGCATGCGCAGCATCGGGCGGTACTCGCCGTCGCTCATCATGTCGCTGCCCCAGTCGTCCTCGAGGATGGCCACGCCGTGGCGCTGACACAGGTCGAGCACACCGCGCAGCTCGGCGCTCGAGTACGAGTATCCGGTGGGGTTGTGGAAGCTCGGAATCAGGTACGCGAGCGACGGCTTCGCGGTGGCGAGCGTCTGCTCCCATCGATCGAGATCGATGCCCCCAAACGGATCGAGGTGGAGGCCCACGAGCTCGTTGCCCAGGCTCTCGAACAACAGCTTCGCGTACGCGTAGACCGGCGACTCGCAGGCGACGCGCTTCGAGGCCAGCGAGCGCGCGACGATATCGAGCGACTGCTGCGAGCCCGTGGTGATGACGACGTGGTCGGCCTCGACATCGAGCCCGCGCGCCTGCAACCGCTTCGCGATCGCTTCGCGCAACGGCCGATAGCCCTGCGACTCGTACTGGGCCGGCATCCGCTCGCGGAGCACCGAACGCGCGCACTCCGCGATCCGCTCCGTGGGCAGGAGCTCGGGGTCGATGAACACGGTGGACAGCGCGATGGTGCCGCGCGCGGGGAGATCCGGCGGCGACAGCGGCGGTGTCACGAGCACGGGGAGCGGCACGCGAACCACCGGGCCCGGAGTCGAGACGCGTGCGGGCGACAGGACGAAGACACCCTCCCGCTCCCGCGCCTCGACCAGGCCGCGCGCGACCAGCTCGTCATAGGCGGCTTGAGCCGTGTTCTTCGACAGGCCGAGCTGCTTTTCGAGCGCCCGCACCGGCGGGAGTCGACTCCCCGCAGGCAGCGCGCCGGCGGAGATCTCGCGCTGCACGCTGGCGACGATGTCGGCAGCCGTCGCCCTCCGCGCACCTGTCGCCACGTGAAGTCCTACATAGGGGGCGCGAGACATCTCCAGGTCATAGCCGCATTCGGAGCGCGCCGTTAAGGGACAACACTGGACCGGCGATCGGGACAGTCCTCTGTTACGATTCGAGGCGGTGAGATTACTGGCGATTACTGTCGCTGGCCTGTGCTGGATCGCGCCTGCGATCGCGACAGCCGAGTCGGGTGAGGAGATGCGTGCACGGGGCGAGCAGCTGGCGAAGGACGGCCGGTTCACGGAGGCGATCGATGCCTTCAAGGCCGCCGAGCGGATCGAGCCCCGCGCGCGCCATGCCTGCCTGATCGCGCTCGCGTACACGCGCCGCGAGCTGTGGCCGCAGGCCGAGATCTGGCTCGACCTGTGCGACAAACGCGCGACACCGAGCGATCCGGTGCCCGAGTGGGTCCCGGTCGCGAAGCAACAGCTCGCGGAGCGGCTGGCCACGGTCAACGTCGCCCCGGTCGAGATCAAGGTCGAGCCGGTGGGCACGAAGGTGCGCCTCGCGGTGTCGTCGTTCGCTCCCGACGAGCTGTTCGATCCGCGAACCATCCACCTGCCACCGGGTCGCCACGTGATCATCGCGACGGCGCCGGGTTTCAACGACGCGCAGAAGACGGTCGAGGTCGTCGACAAGTCACCGCAGCAGGTGACGATCACGATGCTACCGATCTCCGATGGCAAGGGCACCGGGGTGGTCGCTCCGCTTCCGCCGCGGAGCAAGGTGCCGCTCGTCGTGATGGGTACCGGCGGCGGTCTCCTCCTCGTCGGCGCCATCCTCCACGCCACCTACTACAAGAACGCGCGCGACGTTCTCGCGGAGAAACGCGGCAACGGCGAGGAGAAGAATGGCGGCACGGCGACCGACAAGTGGTCCCGTGCACGCGCGATCACGATCGGTGTCTACGGCGTCGGCGCCGCGACGCTCGTCACCGGTCTCATCCTCAAGGTCACCGTGTTCAAGCAGAAGGAAGCCCCGGTCGCCGTCAGCGTGTTGCCGACCGACGGAGGCGGGATGCTGAGCCTCGAGTGGAGTCGGTGAGCGCGGCGACCGATTCAAACCCGCCGGGCGAGCTGTACTGCACGGCGTGCGAGAAGACGTTTCACGTCGGCGACCGCTGTCCCACCGACGGTACGCGGTTGCTCAAGCTCAAGGCGCGGATCGATCCATTCCTGGGGCGCGACCTCGACGGTCGCTACACGGTGCTCGAGAAGCTCGGCTCCGGCGGCATGGGCGCGGTGTATCGCGCCGAGCAGCACTCGGTGGATCGCGAGGTCGCGATCAAGGTCATCAACTCGAGCCTCGTGTCCGAGCCCGAGGTGATCAAGCGCTTCCTCCGCGAAGCGAAGCTCGCGAGCAGGCTCAGCCATCCCAACGCCGTCGGCGTGATGGACTTCGGGCAGACCGATGACGGTGTGTTCTACCTGGTCATGGAGCTCGTCTCCGGCCGCACGCTCGACGACGTGATCAGGGCCGAGGGGATGTTCAAGCCCGAGCGCGTGGTCCGCATCGGGATCCAGATCTGCGATGCGCTCGAGGGCGCACACGAGCTGCAGATCATCCACCGCGATCTCAAGCCCGCGAACATCATGCTGATGACGTCGGGCCGCGACCTGGTCAAGGTCCTCGACTTCGGCCTCGCGAAGTCGACCTCGCCCGATCAGACGTCGACAACGATGACCAATGCAGGGGCCGTCGTCGGAACGCCGGCGTTCATGCCCCCCGAGCTCGCGACCGGCGAGCCCTGCGATGCGCGCTCCGACCTGTACTCGCTCGGCGTGATCCTCTATCTGCTCGGCACGGGCCGGCTTCCATTCATGTCGGACTCCGTCCACGAGCTGCTCGCGATGCACGGCAGCGACGAGCCCGCTCCGCCGATGACCGGCGTGCCTGCGCGCCTCGCGCGTGTGATCGACAAGCTGCTCGCGAAGAAGCCCGCGGATCGCTACCAGAGCGCCGTGGAAGCGCGCAACGCCCTCGAGGAATCGCTCACGCTGCCGACGCCGCAGCCGAGCAGCTCGCTGCAGTGGCCCAACGAGACCAACCCGAGCCTCGGGCCATTTCCAGCGACGACCGCGCAGTTCGCGGGAATGCAGACGCCGATCCCGCCGTCGCTGATCGCGGACAGGAAGATCAAGAAGTCCGAGACCGCCATGCAGCGGATCATGACCGGCGAGACGATGCTCGCCGCGGCCAGCACCGCGCCGGCGACCTCGCAGCCGGGCCTCGCGTCGCTGCCAGCCGCGCGGAAGAAGCGGTGGCCGCTGGTCGCCGGCGCGGGTGTCGTGCTGATCGGGTCGATCGTCGCGTTCGCGATGACGATGACCAGGAGCGACGAGCCAGCGCCTGCGAAGGCGATCGCCCCGGCCGAGCCGGTCGGGCCGACGTCGCCGATCGACACGTCACCGAACGAGACGAAGACCGTGAGGCCGCCGCCCGACACGGGCTCGGCGACCGCCCCGGTCCTGCCCCCGCCTGAGACGGCCGGCTCCGCCGCCGCGATCGAGGTCGGCTCTGCTGCACGGCCGGAGGAGCTCAAGAAACCACCGAAGGGCACGAAGCCGAAGAACACCCGGCCGCCGCCGAAGGGGACGAAGCCGCCCGTCGAGGGGAAGGGCTCTGGCGAGACGAAGCCGGAGATCAAGACGACGACGCCGCCACCGACCACCACCAACGCGGGCTCCGGAGCCAAGCCGCCGATCCTCCCGTTCTGAGATGACCCCGTCTCGGCCGGGGCGGTGGCAACGAATCGCGATTCCAGGAGACCTCGTGCTCGTGATGTTCCAGTAGGCGGTTGGGTGGTACGGTCCCCGCGATGTCGGATCGCCGGTTCGCGCTGAGTCCGGGCAAGCGGGTCCTCTACCTCACGAAGGATCCCGAGAACATCCGGCAACAGCTCGCCGGAACGCTGACGCTTCGCATGGGCGACGTCGCCGCCGAGGATCTCCTCGACGATATCAACACCGATGCGATGACTCCCGCGTGGGTGTGCTTCGACTACGACCCGGCGGACATCGCGAAGAACGCCTACGCCGGCCTCGTGATCAACGGCGCGCGGCTGATCCCCGCGAATGCGCTGGTCGACGCCGGCTTCGAGGTGATCGTCGCCGGTGCGCAGAAGGGCGTTGGCTCGAGCCGCGAGACCGCCGCGCAGTGCGAGGTGTTCTCGGGCTCGAAGCTCGCGATCGCATCGTCGTTCGCGCCGATCCACGCGCGCAACAACATCAACATCGGCCAGCTGATGGGCGACCACGCGATGCTGCGCCGTCTCGAGGCCGGCGAATCGATCGCCCTCGACGAGTTCACGCGGGGCCACGACGCGATCACCGCGTTGATCATCGAGAGCGGCGGCCTGCTGCCGTTCTGCGCGCGCCTCGACAAGGGCGAGATCGCGGTGCCGGCCACCGGCACGGGCAAGCGCCCGATGAACCTGACCGAGAAGATCCTCGCCGCGAAGCTCCTCCCCGGTCAGGGCGAGTTCGTCAAGCCGGGCGACGCGGTGCTCGTCAAGGTCGATGCGGGTTACTCGCACGAGTTCACCACGGCGCAGGTCGACTTCTTCCTCGCGGCCGAGTACGGCGCGACCTACAAGCTGCAGAACCCGGCGAAGTTCGCCGTGTTCGAGGACCACCTGATCTACGCCACCGGCGTCGCCTCGATGGCGAAGTTCGCCGACAAGATCCAGAAGCTGCGCGACGTCCAGCGCGAGTTCGCGGCACGCACCGGCGTTCGCAACTACAGCGCGGTCGATGGCGTGTCGCCCGGCATCTGCCACCAGGTCGCGCGCGAGCAGTTCATCGATCCGGGCGACTTCGTCCAGGCGACCGATAGCCACACCTGCATGGGCGGCGCATCGGGTGCGCTGTCGTGGGGCGTCGGTGCGACCGAGTACGCCGCCCTGCTCCACTGGGGCTTCACGCCGATCGCGGTGCCGGAGTCGATCCGGTTCGAGCTCACGGGCGCGCTGCGCCCGGGCGTCACCGCGAAGGACGTGATGCTCCACATCCTCGCCACCTTCGCCAAGCGCGAGGACACGCTGAACCGCGTGATGGAGTTCGGCGGCACCGGCCTGTTCGCGCTCAGCCCCGACGAGCGCGCGACGCTCGCGAACATGGCCACCGAGTGCTCGGCGCGCGGCGCGGTCATGGAGGTCGATGACACCATGCTGCAGTGGATCGTGGCGCGCCGGCCCGGTGCGTCGATCGATGCGCTGCGCGCGAAGACCGTGTCGCCGGATCCAGGCGCGCACCACGACGGCGGCGTGCACCAGATCGATCTCGCGACGATCCGCCCGATGGTCGCCACGCCCGGCGATCCGGACCACGGGATCGCGAGTGATCCGAAGAACGGCGCGCTGATCCCCGAGATCGGCTCGGTGAAGATCGAGATCGCGTACGGCGGCTCGTGCACGGCCGGCAAGCGAGACGACATCGACATGTACGCGCGCGTGATGGCCGACGCCGAGAAGGCGGGCAAGCGGGTCGCGAACGGCGTGAGGTTCTACTTGCAGTTCGGCTCGCAGGACGTCGAGTCCTATGCGAAGGAGCAGGGCTACACGGACCTGTTCGCACGCACCGGCGTCGAAGTGATCAAGCCCGGCTGCGGCGCGTGCATCGGCTGCGGACCAGGCGTCTCCGAGCGCGGTGATCAGGTCACCGTCTCGGCCATCAACCGCAACTACAAGGGCCGCTCGGGTCCGGGGCGCCTCTATCTGGCGTCGCCGCTGACCGTTGCAGCCTCGGCGATCGAGGGCCAGATCGTCGAGTACCGCGAAGGCATGTTCGACAAGAGCAAGTAGCCGCCGCGTGTCGCCTCAGGGCGCGGCGAGCGCCGTGCCGTAGAACCGCGGGTTGACGATGCGAACGTCGATCACCCCGTCAACGGCACCGGTGTGGAACGTCACCGAATGGACGTACTGGGTGGCGACCCCGTTCAGGTTCACGCGCGGGCGCGGAGGCTGCTGTGGATGCGCCAGGTTGTAGTCATCGACATTCTTGTTGAACGCCGTGACGAGCTCGGCGTGGTTCTTCAGGTAGCCGGCGTGCATGTAGCGCACGAGCCTGGCTTTGAGGTCGACGGTGTACTTCTTGTACCCCGGTGGAAGGATCGGACTCGTGACGTTCGAGATCGTGTCGTACACCGCGTCGCTGGTGTACACGTTGCACGTCGCCGTGAAGTTGGTCTCGGAGAGCGCAGGGTTCCGGCAGCTCGCGAGGTAGCGCTTGACCTCGGGGTAGCTCGGATCGGGCGAGGGGTTTCCGACGAGGCCCGCGCCGAACATGTCCATGGTGATCGTGTTCTGTCCGATCAGCGTGCCGTCCATCTCGTACCGGACCATGAGCTGAGATTCGACGTGCGCGGCCGACGTGTGCGTCGCGCCGTCGGGGGCGAGGCAGGCCTGGCCGACTCGTGCTTGTTCTTGCCGCGCCTCGAACGAGAGCGTCAGCGCGCGATATCCCCCGGCGCTGATCTCCGATGCGACGGTGCCGGTGCGTGGAACGAAGCCGCGATTCTCGCGTTGCATGACATCGAACGTCAGCTCGGTCGACGCACAGGCGCCGCGATGGGCGTTCCGTAGCCGAAATATCGTCCGACCCGCCAGGTCGTGCTCCTCGGCATCCGCGACCCAGCCGTCGTGCACGAGATCCGCGGGATCGAGCCGCTCGTCAGGCGCGAACTTCGAGATCTGGAACTGGTACAGCGGACACCACGTCGTTGCTCCCGCGGTCACGCCACGCGGGCAGCTCATGGCGCGGGTCGCCGGGCACTCCGAAACGTCCGACTCCGCATCGAGCATCCCCGGGGAGCCCGTCGGCGGATGGTTCGAGTAGATCGAGTAGCATCGCGGCCACTTGTGGGATTGCGGCGCCTCGCCGGGGAGCGTCGATTGGTATGCGTACCCGCCCGCGAGCATCTGCACCGTATCGTCGAACCGCGGCGTCACAGCCGTCGTCGCACCCAGCGCCCCTGGATCCGAGGCCATGTCCGCATCGGTCGCCACGCACGCTCCGAACACGAGCACACCGGAGAGCAGAGCGTTCTTCATGGTGTAGTCCCCGAGCAACGGCCGTGCCGTTCGAGCCGGCCCACGCGAGCGCGATGCAGGCCGGATCGCACCAGGCCGTTGTCGGGAGGTCCCGACAGAGCGAGGCGCGGAGTCCCGGCTAAAGTGCGCCCTATCACCCGCGACCAGATGCCATTCTGAAGCTTGCAAACAGCGTCCCCGCTGGGCCATCGGGATCGCGTGCCGTCTACACTGAGCGCATGATCGCAACGGTGCTGGTGGGCTCGCTAGGCCATTCGATCGGCTCGAAGACCCTCAGCGCCGCGATGCGCGAGCTCGGGTTGAACACGAAGCCCTCGATCACGGCGCATCGCGACGATGTGGGCCACGCGTACGCCGTGACCGTCAAGGCAAAGGGCGTCACTCTGACGTTCGACGGGTACCAGCGGTATCGCCAGGAGTTCGGCAAGCCGCGGTCTCGAATGGAGCCCTGGCGGGAGTGGTGACCGCCGGCACGAACCAGGTGGTGCCGCAGGGTCGCGAACCAGGATCGGCTCAGAACGACGTCGCGTAGATGGCACCGATCTGATCGCTCGCGACGATCGGCGTGACCGTCGACCGCCGCGCTTTCGGCGCCGTGACAAACAGCAGGATGCCGGTCCCGAGTGCGATCGTCGCGCCGATGACCACGGCCGTGTCGTAGTACTTGAGCGCGCGCTCGGCGCGATCGTGTCGCGCGGTCGCTCGGCGCGCCGCATCAGGATCGTTCGCGAGGATCGCCGCGTCGCGATCATCGAGCGCCTTCGTCTCGACGCCGCGCAGGTGAAGCCCGTAACCGATCGAGACCGCATAGAGGGCGAGCGACGCGCCACCAAGGATCCACGCGGCCGTCGCGCGCGAACGTCCGCCTTCGCGCACAAGCGCGGGTGCAACGATCGCCGGCAGATCGACGAGCTCGATCACGACCGTCCGCAGCTTCTCAGCTTCGCGGACCTGCAGCGTCGCGACGAAGGGCCGCTTGCCGCGCGCCTTCGCCTCGATCGCGTGCTCCCCCGCGTCGACGTCGAATTGACCGTACGCGGTGGGCAGCACGATCACTCCGTCGAATCGGAGCTCCACATCGTCGACTCCGGGAATCTGGAAGCGCAGGGTCGAGACCCGGGGCGCGATCTCGAGGATCGCCGCCTGTGCGGCATCGCGGTACGCCTCCATCGCGATGCCTTCGGCCGCCGAAGCCATCGCCTTGCGGAACCAACCGATCGAAGTCGCGAAGCGTCCGAGGTCCTGGTAGCAGAGCCCGAGGTTGAGCAACGTGCCCGTGGCGGCCGGGTCGAGGCGGATCGCCGCTTCGAACTTCTTGCAGGCTCCTTGCGGATCCTTCGCGACAAGGAGTAACTGACGCCCCTCGGCAAACAGCTCGTCGGCCCGACGACGATCCTCGTCGGGTCCGGCCGACGTCGACGACGACAGCGCGCACATCGCGACCGCTACGAGGCCAAGAGTGCACCGCACGGCCGGTAATCGTACCGGGTTTTCTCCTCGTGCGGGCGATCGGATCCTGCACGCACAGCGCGCGATCCGAGCTACGCTGGGCGATGTGATTGCCCGGAGCGTCGTGGGGGCATGTGTCGTCGCCGTCGCGGCGATCGGATGCAACGTGATCTACGGCGTGGACCGCGAACCGCCAGAACCGCCGCGAGGATGGCGAATGCTGGCGGCGACCGAGACGTACTCGTGTGGGCTCGATCTCGACGGAACCGCGTGGTGCTGGGGGCGGAACGATGCCGGGCAGCTCGGCGTCGATACCGCGGTCGCGGAGTCCGCGACCCCACGCCAGATCGGACCTGAGCTGTGGACGTCGATCGCCGTGGGCGGGCAGACCACGTGCGGCATCCAGGCCGACGCGAGCCTGTGGTGCTGGGGATACAACGGTAACGGGAACGTCGGCGATGGCACGACCACGAGTCGCTCGACCCCGAAACGAATCGGCACGCAGACCTGGTCCCATGTCAGCGTCGCCGCCTCGTTCACGTGCGGGGTCACGACCGATGCCGCGCCGATGTGCTGGGGAAACAACGCCGATGGCAACCTGGGTACCGGCAATACGATCCAGGCGAGCACGCCCGCGCCTGTTCTCGGCCTCGAGCGCGTGAAGGTGATCGCGGTGGGAACGACCCACGCGTGCGCGATCTCGGACGCTGAAGCGCTGTACTGCTGGGGCGAGAACACCAACGGCTCTCTCGGAACCGGGGATTCGACCGCGACGGCAGTGCTATCGCCGGCTCGGATCGGGATGGGATCGTGGCGGGCGATCGCGACGGGGCGAGCGTTCTCCTGCGGGATCACGAGCAGCGGCGACATCGCGTGCTGGGGGCGGGGGTACGAGGGCCAGCTCGGGACGGGAGAGATCGGGGTGGCGCCGCAGCCGACCACTATCGCGGAGGGTCGCGTTGATTGGACGGGGCTGAGCCTCGGCCGCGGGCATGCATGTGCATGGACGGCGACCGGGGAGATCTGGTGCTGGGGCTCGAATCGTCACGCGCAGCTGGGCGTCGCCCGCGCGACGACCCTCATTCCGGTGCCGATCCAGTTCGGCGTGGGCGAGACCTGGGAGAGCGCCGCCGCAGGCACCGAGCACACCTGCGGCGTGACCACCGACCACCGCGCCCTGTGTGTCGGGGCACGGTCGTCGGGCCTCCTCGGCGACGGTACGATGACGACCTCGCTGCCTCACCAGGTCGAAGGCAGCTGGGCGCAGATCTCGACGACCTACGACACCACCTGCGGAGTCAAGACCGATGGCTCGCTGTGGTGCTGGGGATATAACGACTACTTCGGAATGGGCGACGGCACGGATCGATCCTCGGACGTGCCGACACGCGTGGCCGGTGGTCCATGGATCGATGTCAGTGTGGGCGCCCTCCACGGCTGTGCGCGCGATGGCGCGAACCGGGTGTGGTGCTGGGGCAATGGTAGCCACGGGCAGCTCGGGTTCAACACCACCGCGACCGAGCCGGGGCCAAGACAGCTCTCCGGTTCGTGGCAACGCGTGTCCACCGGCGGCTACACCACCTGTGCGCTGGACATGACGTCACGCCCGTTCTGCTGGGGCTACAACCTGCACGGGGAAGTTGGCGTCGGCACAACGACCGATGTCCTGAGCCCGACACGAGTGAAGGACGAGGCGTGGACGTCGCTGTCGGTCGGTCTCTACACCGCGTGCGGCAGCACCGCGACCACGTCGGTGTGCTGGGGCTACAACTACTATGGTGGCATCGGTGACGGCACCACCGGGAACCGCCTGACCCCGACCATCGTTCAGGGAATGCAGGTGGGCGCTCCGCGGCCGGGTTGGTATCACACCTGCTCGCTCGACCTGAACGGCGCCGCGCGGTGCTGGGGATACAACTACTCCGGTCAGCTCGGTATCAACTCGACGCAGAACCAACCCGCGCCCGTCGCGCTCACCGGCCGCTGGAAACGCCTCGTGGCGGGCGGCGCGACCACGTGCGGGATCGACGATACGAACAAGCTCTCGTGCTGGGGGCATGGCGAGTACGGTGAGCTCGGGACCGGAACCCTGGTGGCGAGCCCCACTCCGCGGCGAATCGGTGACGCCGACTGGACGGACGTCGCCGTGGGACAGAACCACGCGTGCGCGATCCGCGCCGACCAGACGCTGTGGTGCTGGGGCCGCAACCGGCACGGCCAGATCGCAGTGGCCCCGACCTGGTCCTCCGAGCTCGTCGAGCTCGTTCCGCCTCGCCCGTGACCAGGCGCCGAGCGCCGACAAGTAGTAGCCTCGTAGGGAATGGCCAAGGCGAACAAGCGGGCGAGCGCCGCCAAGACCAGACCCGCACCCAAGAAGTCCGCGGTCAGGAAGAAGCCAGCGCCGAAGGTCGTCGCGAAGAAGCCTGCCAAGAAGCCAGCGCCGAAGAAGTTGGTGCCGAAGAAGCCAGCACCGAAGAAGCCAGCGACCGCGCCACTGCGCAAGCTGTCGAAGGCGAAGCCCCGCACCAGGTCCAGGCCGGTCGTGCAACACACGCCGCCGCTCGGCCCGCCCACGCCGGCCGGGGGTGGTGCGCGCGTGGTCGAGATCCTCGAAGACGAACATCCGGTCGATGCGCTCCGGCGATTCCTGTCCACGGTGGAAGGCCGCGCGAGCACGCAGCAGGGCCAGGTCGCGCTCGGCTCCGCGCAGCTCATGCTGCTGCCGATCGCGCGCGGGCACCGGGGTGGCCAGGTGGTCAAGGACCTGCTCGACCTCGTCCTCGCACGCTGGAGCGACTTCCCCGATGGCGACGGCTTCCACGCCCAGGAGTTCCTCCGCAACGCGTTCGCCGCGGTCGGCGACGATCCGGAGCGGATGGCGAAGCTCGTGGCCCTGGTCCCCGCGGATGCGAGCGCCGAGCTGCGCTTCAACATCGCCTGCGCCTACGCCGTGATGGGCACGAGGGCGGCGATGCTCCAGGCGCTCGGCCAGGCACTCGAAGCGGGCGCCACGCCGTCGCAGATCCGGCGTGACGAGGACTTCACTTCCTATGTCGACGATCCAGACTTCGTGGCCCTGCTCGAGGGCGCCGGCGCCAAGGCGATCCCCGTCGACATCAAGCCTCACATGGGCTCCGTGCGGAGCGCGCTGGATTCGCTGGTGGCCACGCTCAAGGAGTATGGCGAGCAGGGCCAGCTCAACCCGGGGACCACCCTCGACAACGTGCTCGCCACCGAGAAGGCGCGGAAGATCCAGCTCCCGAACGACTACCGCGCGCTGCTCACCCTCACCGACGGCATGAAGCTCTGGGACAACGAGTTCTTCGGCACGCGCGACTATCGCGGCGACACCACGCTCGCGAAGAACGCGCGCGAGTACCTCGAGATGTCGGCGGGCTACGGCGCGACGGGCATCGACGAGTGCATCCCCCTGGCGAACTGGGGCCAGCCGAGCGACTGGCTGCTCTACGACCCACGCGGTCTGGTTCGCCGCGGCGAGCCGGGGTACGTGCTGATGCTCAACGCCGACGAGGTGCCGCTCGAGGACCTGGTCGCCGCGCTCCAGCGTCTCGAGGAGATCGCGACGGATATCCTGAGCACGAACTGACGCCCGCTTGGTAAGCTCGTCGCGATGGCCCAGACCGAGATCTCCGACACCGCGCTCCTCGAGCGCTGGCGGGGTGGGGACACGACGGCGGGCGAGAAGCTATTCGAGCGCCACTTCGACAGCATCTACGGCTTCTTCGAGACGAAGTGCTCGAACGAGGCCGACGAGCTGACGCAATCGACCTTCCTCGCGTGCCTCGCCGCCCGCGATCAGTTCCGCGCCGAGTCGAGCTTCCGTACCTACCTGTTCACCATCGCGCGCCACGAGCTCTACCGCCTGCTCCGCACGCGCCAGCGCCGCGACGCGAAGCTCGACTTCGAGCTGTCCTCGATCGCCGACCTCGTGTCGACGGCGGGTACGCGGCTCGCGCGCAACCAGGAGCACCGCCAGCTGATCGAGACCCTGCAACGCCTGCCGGTCGAGCAGCAGACCCTGCTCGAGCTCCACTACTGGGAGGGCATGGGCATCTCCGAGCTCGCCGACGTCTTCGAGTCGCCGGAGGCCACCATCCGCACCCGCCTCCACCGCGCCCGCAAGGCGCTGCGGGAGGCCCTCGAACAGTCCGCGCCGCCGGAGGCGCTGGCCTCCCTGGAGACCATGGACGACTGGGCCAAGCAGATGAAAGTACACGCGAAGTAGGACCAGTACGATTCCGTGAAACAGAACGGAGGGACCGGGCTCTACCACTCCGCCCCAACCTCGCTGGGCGAAAGGATGTGTCGATGTCGTTGGTCCGAATCGCGGTGGTTTCCAGTCTGATCCTGCACGGGTGTGTCGGGGAAGACCTCGGTCTCGGAGTAGCGGAGCAGTTCGCGAAGGCACAACCCGACGGCGACGGCGGTTGCCCGCCGTGGGCGTGCGGCAGCAACTCACCAATCATCGACCTCGGAGCATTCCACGAGCTCAACGGCATGCCCTACAAACCCAACCTCGAGGGCTTCGCGATCACGGCGTTCCGCAAGTTCGAGGGTGGAACGTGGAAGCCGTACACGGCCGACGTGGTCAACGCCTGGCTCGTCGCGAAGGGCGCGACGGGGAACACGGTGCACACGGGCGCGGCCGTCGTGGGGATGGTGTTCACCATCACGAGAGGCACGCAGACCTACTACATGAGGGTCGCCGAATTGTCGCGCACCCCGCTGTGGGCCAAGAATGCCGCCGGCCTTTACCCGTCTACGCCGACGTACCGGTTCACCTGGAGCACGTCGCCACCGACTTCCACGACCGGGGTGCAAGTCAACCTTTGTGGCGCGAACAACGAGCACGACGGGATGGCTGACTTCCAGGCCGTGGTGTACGAGGCCGATCGCATCGACGCCGACGGGATCAAGTTCCTCAGGGAGGAAGCCGGCTGGTTCAACATCGGCTGCGCCGGTCACCTGGTCGCAAAGCAGCACCTGACGGGCAACACGAAAGCCGCAGCCGGGCTCCTCGGCCTCGCCCCGGCATCCCCCAACATGCGCACCGCAAATCTCAAGATGCTCTCGGCGGACTATTGCGGTGGCGGCGACCCATTCACCGTCGCCGGCACGCCGCTGCGCTGGAAGGACCTCTCCGGTCGGATGAACAACATCCCCGCTGTGCTGACGAACATCGAAGCGCGCTGGAACGAGACCGGCGCGATCTGCTTGAACGTGCCGCGCGTGGACTATGGCTGGACCCTCCTTGGCTACCAGAAGTTTCCAAACGATGTGGAGCCGTTGCTCGTCGCGCCTGCGGCCGGCGGCCAGTGGTGCACCGGGGTCTCTCCCGCGAAGCTGCGGCCGCCGCCGTGCACGGATCCGAGCCTGTCCAACTTCGGGGGCGGCTATCTGATCAGCGTCAATCAGTGAGCGCTTCGAGCGCCGCGACTTCGGCGGCATAGCCCCCGGCAGCGCGGTACCAGTTCAGCGCTTCGCGCTTGTGCTCCGCGCCCGCGCCCAGACGCGCGAGCATCGCGTGAATACGCGCGAGCCTGCGCTGGTAGAACGTCGTGTCCTTCAACCCCGGCAGCGCCGTGATCGCAACGAGCGCGCGCTGGAGTGTTTCGCGCTCGAGCGCGCGATCGTGCAGCTCGCGCTGAGCGAGCGCGGCGACGATGAGTGCGTCCACGCCTCGCCAGCGCGGCCAGAAATGCGACTCCTTCGCGAGGGTGTCAGCGGTCGCGAGCATCGAACGACTCGCCTCCGCAGACTTCCCGCCCAGTAGCAGCGCGTAGCCCGCCGCAGGCCCGGCCTCGAGCGTCGAAGGGTCGATTCCAGCGAGCTCGCGAGATGCGGTTGCGCGGTCTCCTGCTTCTTCGGCCAGCCAGGCGGCCTCGTACGCGCACTGCGTGGAACGCCCGACGAGGTACGCGTGGAGGCGGCGATAGCGTCCACACACGTCCGCGAGCGCGGTGCGGGCCTGGTCGGAGCTCTCGATGAACATCGCGGCGCGAATCCGCGCATCCAGCGCGAGTGGATGGTCACGTCCAACCACCGACTCGAGCTCGTCGCCCTCTCTCCGAAACAGCTCATCGCGTTTCGCATGGTCGAGCTCGACGAGCCCGAGGTTTCCGATGATCGATGCGAGCTCGATCGCATCCGGGGTCCCTCGTGGCCGAACACGGAGCGCCTTCTCGAACCATCCGCGCGCACCTTCCCGATCCTGTAGCGCGAGTCGCACGGTGCCGGCGTTGTTGAGCAGCAGCGCCCGCGCGAATCCACCCCCAGGCTGAATCCCGGCCGCGAATGGCTCTGCGAGTGCGATCGTCGCGGTGGTGTCGTCGGAGATCTTCGCGCCTCCGACCCGCGCATCGATCGCAATCGCGAACAGCTTGCGCGCGACCGCTTCCACCGCTGTCGCTCCATCCCGTGCCTCCAGCGCGGCGGCTATCGATCGATCTAGCTCGAGAATGGCCTGGGCCCGTTCGTCGCGGAGGAGCAGCGTGAAGCCGTGAACGAGCGCGGCCGTTCCGATCAGCGGAGGATAGCCGAGCTCGACGGCCGCACGGTCCGCGCGCGCGGCCACTTCGAGTGCGCGCGGATCCACCGCGAGTGCGAGCGTACGTGCGCGAACCACGTCGTCGCTCACGACCGCTACCGGCGCGGCGATCGCCTGCGACGGAGGAGTCACGGACGACGTCTCCGCTTCGAGGGCGCAGCCCTCGACCATCGGTAGCGCACGTGCGGCGACAAGTGCATCTGGCAGCCGCTCCGCCGTGGCTCCGGCGAGGACGTCTCGCGTCGTCGAGAACGCGACTCGCGCGCGCGCCAGGCACCCGAGGTTCGCCGCGTACAGGTCCGGTGTCAGCTCGCCACGCCCGTGGGCACGGCACGCACCGCCATGCGCGGTGGCCCATCCGGTCGCGTAGGTCGCGAGCTCGTCCGGCAGAGTCGCCGCAACCTCCGCGCCGTACGGGCCGAGCCTTCGAAGATGCGCCGCGATGGCGGCGCTCGTTCCCGTGTTCCAGATGGCGGCGATCTCCGACGCGCCGCCGGTGCAACGCTCGACCGCGTCACTCGCGCGCCACGTACCGACCGCGAACGCGCCGCCGGCCAAGGCGAGCGCGCCGGCCGCGAGGACGCGGCGACGCCACACCACCGCTGGATCGCGGCCGAGCGCCGTCGCCAGCTCGTCCATCGACGCGAATCGATGGGCAGGCTCGGCGGCGGTGGCGCGCAGGATGATCTCGGCGAGCCACCTCGGCGGTTTGTCGCCAAGCGCCTCGCGCAACGAGACGCCGAGCGCGTACTGATCGGAAGCTGGAACCGCCTCGCCCTCGGCCTGCTCCGGCGCCATGTACATCGGCGTCCCCGCGCGGCGGCCGTCGCTCTCCTCCTCATGCCCCCGCGCCAGGCCGAAGTCGAGCACGCGCACGCGGCCATCGTCGCCGATCATCGCGTTGTCGGGCTTGAAGTCGCGGTGGATCAGGCCGGCTGCGTGCGCCGCCGCGAGCCCGTGTGCCGCGGCACGATACACTGCCGCGATCTGGCGTTCGGTGCGCGGCTTCTTGACCCAGGCGCGGAGGTTCTCGCCGCGCACCCACTCCATGACCAGGTACACCTGCTCGTCGACGACACCGACGTCGTAGATCGGCACCACGTTCGGATGCGACAGCTTCGCGAGCGCCTGCCCCTCACGCACCATCCGTTCCCGGGCGCTCGCGAGCTCGGTCTTCACCAGCTTGATCGCGACGCGCCGATCGAGCTCGGGATCCCACGCGCCCCACACGATGCCCATGCCGCCCGAGCCGACCTGCTCGAGCAGGTGATAACGCCCGAGCTTCACCGGCTCGTGCTTCGCGAACAGCGCACCGGCGATCCGCGAACGGGCCACGGCGCGCGACAGCGCATCGGGCACGGGCCGCTCCGTGAGCGCCGGCTCGTCATCGTCGGCGGTCGGCTCCAGCGCCATCGTCCATGAACGATCTCACGGAGAGGTCCTGGACACTAGATCCGCATCCGTCGCCGGGTGGCGTTCGCCTCCTCCTCGGCTTCCGCTTCGATCTCGGCGTCGGTTTTGCTCGGGGCAAGTGGCCCCGGCGACGGGCTGTGCGGATCCGGACCTCCTGGCCCTTGAGAGGTCACACGAAGCCCGCGGCGCGGCTCGAGCTCTGCCACCTTCGCGCGGTCGAGCTCCGCACGCGCTTCCTCGAGTCGACGCTCCGCGACTGCAACGGCGGCGAGATCCTGGAGGCTGGCCTCTCGCCCGTTCGAGATCGCCGCGTTGACGGCAATGTCCGCAAGGTTCACATCCTCCGCGGCTCGATCCACCGCGCTTTCCTGGGCCGCGACCGCAGCGCGGCGATGCGCATCGAGCTTGGCGGAATCCTCTAGCTCCTTCAGCTTCTGCTCGGCCACCGCGAGTTGATCGAGCAACGCACCGCCCTCCGCAGTTGGAGGATCGTCGGCGCCCTTCCTGTGGAGGTACTCGAGCCGATCCACCTCGCTCCGCGCGTCGTCGAGAGCACGTCGTGCGGCTTCGCGCGGGGTCTCCTCAGGCGAGGGCTCGGCCGGCAGCTTGGTCTTGTCGAACGTGTACTCGGCGTCGGCATCCTGGACCTCCTTGTCTCCCTTCCTTGCTTCGTCCATCACCTTGCCGAACACCGCTGCATCGACGACCTCGTCGCGGGCCTGCGAGATGGCGTCCTCCGTGGACAGACCATTTCGCCGCATCTCGGCTGCGCGCTCCGCCATCGCAGCGTGATACTGGAATCGATCCAGTGCGGTCGTTCCGTCGGGGTATGCGATGACCAGACCGTTCAGCCCGACGACGATGTCGATCGGAGCCTGCGCGATCTTTTCGCCCGCGATCGCTAGCTTGCCGGCGGCATCTGCGGCTTCCGGGACGTGGTTGTTGAGGTAGTCCTCGAACTGCTTGCCGCCCTCATCGATGACTTTCCCGCCGTCGTTCCTCCAGCTGGCCGGGAGCAGACCCTTCAGGGCAGACTTCAGACCTTCCACCGCCAACTTCACCACCGCCTTGCCAACCTTCGTCCGGTCGGCGCTGCTGCCTTTCGAGAATTCGCGCACGATCTTCGCGAGCTCGCCCAACGGCTTGCTGACCTGGCCGAGTATGGCGATCCCCGCGCTCACCGCCTCGCGCTGCCTTCGAGCATCCTTGTCTACCGGCGACTCACCGAGCTTGATCTCATCTTCAACCACTTTCTTGCGTGCCTGCCGCTCGGCCTCGTCGGGCGTCATGTCCAGGTTCTCGCGCAGTAGCTGCACGGCCAGCGTGGCGACCTCCTTGTCGTGAGCAGCAGCGAGCCTGGAGATGTCCAGGATCTCGTCGGGGTGGCGGAACTCGCTCGAGCGGTCCACGGTCTCGCCTTCCGGCAGCCCCGCTTCGATCTCGTCATGCACCACTTTGCGCTGCGCGAGCAGCCTCGCCTGGTCGTCCGAGAGCTCGGGCCGCATTTGCTTGACGAGCTCTACTTGCTTGCTGACCTGTGCCTCGTGTCGCTTCCATTGGTTTGCGATGCTGTTCGGATCGGCATCCTCTCCCTCGGCGCCGACCTTGATCGAGGGACGTGGAGGACGCGGAGGGCCATCTCCACCGCCCGCGACCGGCCGGGCTTGCTCCACCAGATCGGGCGGAAGACCCTGCCCCTCGGGGATCCCGTGCGCGCGCTGCTCGTCCATCATGCGCCGGACCTCGTCGACGCTCTTCGGGATGATCACCGTGTCGTTGTTCAGCGGCTTGACCGAGTCGTCGAGTTTGAAGCCCTCCCCGCTCGGATCCGACTTGATGCCCCAGCCCTTGGCCAGTGCGTCTGCAGCCGTCGTGTATTCGGGCATCTGCCCGGCGTCGATCTGGGCCTGAACGCGCGCGAGCATCTGCGGATAGGTTCCGACGAACGGCTCGTACTGGTTCGGCCGACCATCGGCGACCGAGCCCGACGAGAACTGCCCGATCGTGGGATCGATGATGGTGTTGCCGACGACGATGAAGTTGTGCTCGACCTCGCGGTCCCCGCTCTTCCCTGCCTTCAGCACCGGCGCGAAGATCCCTCGCTCAGCGAGTGCCGCCTGCCACTGCTTGCTCATCGCCTGACACTCGCCCTTGAACGGGGTGTCACTGGGATCGCGAGCCGGATCGATCGCATCGCGCAGCGTCTTCTCGATGTACGGGAGGTCGGCCTCGTCTCCCTTGACGCGCGCCATGTCGTAGAGAGAGCGTGCCGCTGCTTGGACGTCCGCCTCCGAACGGATCTCGAGCTTGCGCGGCAGTGCGACCGTTCCAGCATCTCCGACACGCTCGAGAGCGTCTGGGTGGAGAGTGATCCCGAGCTTGGCCGCCGCGTCGATTGCGAATGCCTTGCGCTGCACGACGTCGGTCATCCCCTCGGGGTAGCGGACGACGAGCTTGTCGCTCGCGAGCTTGGCCGTGACGTCGCCATCGGGGGTTGAGGCCGCGACCTCGCGCTTTCCCTGGCGGTTGACGCTCTGGTCGCCGAACCGATTGGCCGGCACGGACGCAGCCTCCGGCGCTGAATCGGCATCGGACACGACCGTCGGCCGGGGGGATTCGGCTGGCTTCGGTGCGTCGGCCGGCCGCTTCGCGGCGTCGACGTGCTCGTCGTGCGCCTTGCCGGCCTTGTGTCCACCCTTCGTGCCCTCGACGAGCAGGCCCTTCAACAGGCCCGTCGCCTGGTCGAGCATCGGCGCGTCGGGATCGAAGCTGAGCGCCGCATCCATCGTTGCCTCGCCGATGCCGCCGAGCATGCCGTTGAGCTTCGCCGCGCGCTTCGAATCGAACACCTTGTCGCCCCCCATCGCGCCGCCCACCGCCTGCGATCCGAGCGACGACAGCGCGCCCTGGCCCGCACCGCTGCCCATGTTGGTGACGAGCTGCCCGAGGTCCTTCAGCGCCTTCGTATCGACGGCGGCGGTCAGGCCGCCCTCGAGCGCACCTTCGACGGTCTGCTTGACGATCGGATTCTTGAACGCGGCCTTCGCGACGTTCGTGTCCATCGCCTCACCCACCACGAGCTCCACGGCGAGCTTCCCGACATCCTCGAAGATCTCGTCCTTCGAGTAGCGCGCGCCGTTCATGTTGGCCTTCACGGCCATCTTCGTCAGGCCGCCCATGATCGTGCCGGCCTGCTCGGATCCGGTGCCGATCGAGACGCCGACCTCGACGACCGTTCCCGCGACCTCGGCCGTCGCGTTGACGACCTTGTTCTTGTTGTCGGTGAACGCCGACTGATCGCCTGACATAAACTTCACGTTCTTGATCAGCTCGGCTTGCTCGTCGTCTGACAGCGTGCCGCCCTTCGCGAGCTTCTCCTCCATCGCGGTCACGCTGGCGAGCCGCTTCTCGAGGATCTTTCCCTGATCGGAGTAGATGTCGGTCAGCGCGTTGCCGATGTCGTTTCCGATATCGAGATCTCCCTTCTTGCCGACGCCGCCCTTCGCCGCCTCGTGGAGCGCCTTGACCCGCTCGATCAGCTTCTCTGGCTCCTTCGTCGCCATGTCCTGCAGCTCGGCGGGCTTCATCGCCGCGTAGTTGCCCTGGAGCATGATCTCC
>JAYVLW010000537.1:0-9620 GCA_043759315.1 Myxococcales bacterium | reverse complement strand
ATCGTCAGGATGATGAAGCTCAAGGGCACGGTCAAGGACGGCTCGGTGGCCGTCGATCTGCCCGAGGGCACGCCAGTCACCGTCGAGGTCGTTCCGCTCGAGTACGTGATCGACGACGGCGGGTCGCTCGTCATCACGGAGAAGGAGGAGGAGCGAGAGATCCTGCTCGCCGAGGCCGAAGCCGATCGCGGCGAAGGAATTCCGTGGCAGCAGGCGATGGCAGAGATCCGACGCGACGCCGATACCCTGGCGTTGGCACAACGTTCCCGGCGCCTGCTGCGGTGATCCGGATCTATCGGGTTCGGCGAAGGGCGGGTCGCGTCGAGATTCTCTGGATCCGCAGCCCGTGATCAGCCGCCGCCGCTCGTGCCGATCGCGAGGCGCGTCAAGCCCGCGGCCTTCGCGCGCTCCATCAAGTTCACGACCCTGCCGTGCTGCACGCCCTTGTCGGCCTTGAGCACGACCTGGGTGGCCTTGTCCTTCTGGAACGCGATGCGGAACAGGTTGTCGAGCTCGGTGTCAGCCATGGTCTTGCCGCCGACCTGAACGTCGCCCTGGATCGGGATGACGAGCACGAGCGACGCCTTCGACGGATCGATCTCCTGCGCCGCACCCGACGGCAGGTTGACCTTGATGCCCGAGCGCTTCTCCTGCTCGTCCTTGATCTGCTCCTGCGTGACCTTCTTCTTCTCCTGGTTGCGCTCGACCTGCACGGCGAGGGCGCTGACCATGAAGATGATCACCATCACGAGGAAGACGTCGGTCAACGGGGTGATGTTGATCTCGGCGAAGATCGACTCTCCGCCTTCCCCGTCATCCTCGCCGCCGTCAGGCTGCTTGTTCGCGATCGCCATCGCTCTCGCCCTTCGTGCGCTTGGACCTGGGTTCGTCGTCCGACTTCACGTCGGCGTCCTTCTTGGCCTTGCGGGGTGCCGTGGTCTCGGTCGGCGGATCGAGCAGGAGCTCGAGGAACTCGTCGGTCAACAGCTTCATCTCCGTGGCGATCCGGTTCGCGCGCTGGCTGAAGTAGTTGAACAGGATGACCGCCTCGACGGCGACCAGGATGCCCGCGGCGGTGACGATCAGCGCCTCGGAGATCGGGCCGGAGACCATCGAGAACTTCACCGACTCGTCGCCCTTGAAGCTGCCCATGGCGGACATGATGCCGACCACGGTGCCGAACAGACCGACGAAGGGTGCCGTGGCGCCGATGGTTCCGAGCATCCACAGCCGCGAGCGCAGGTCCTGGTTGACGCGCAGACGCTCGCGGTGAACCGCGGTGACGACGTGCTCCGGCTTGGCGCGGCCGAGCCGCTCGTAGCCCACCAGAAACACGTCCGCGATCGGCGACGGCGAGCGCTCGCACGCACTGCGCCCTTCCTCCACCGCGCCGCGGCTCAGGCAGCGGGTGACAGAGTCACCGAGCAGGCGCGCCCGCGTCACGAACTTCCACTGCGCGATGGCCCGCTCGATGCCAACGGCCAGGGCGATCACCGAGAAGGCGACGACGACGTACATCGCGCCGCCGCCGTGACCTAACAGCTCCCAGATCGACTGTTCCATGAAAAAATGCCTACACCGGTGATAGCACGCCCGCCCTGGGGAGGGTCGGGGAGCCTGCCTAACGCATTACGGCGCGAATGGCGCTCGATAGCCCCCGCCGTCGAAATCGATGAACACGGGAGAGGTCACGGCCGTGGCAGGGACGCCCTTGCCCGTCAGCGCAGCTCGGATCGTGGTGAAATCGCCACCGAGGGCGGCGGCCTTGCTCGCCGCATCGGCGAGCGCGTTGTTGAGGAGGATCGGGAAGATCGCGCGATCGCCGCGCGCCCGGAACACGAGCCACGCATCCGTGCCGGTAGCTCCCGCGCGCGTCGCGATGTCCTGCGCGGCGAGGGTGACGGTCACGGTGGCCTCGTAGCGCTTGTAGCCCCCGCCGCCCGGGATTGTCGCGAGCGGGACGGTCATCGCCTGCGCGGGCAGCGCCGCCCGCTTGCACGGATCGTTCATCGCGAGGTTCGCGATCGTGCGCGATGTCCAGCATTGCAGCGGCACGAGGGTGGTGTCATCGGACTTCGGCACCGCATCCGGCGTGGTGTTCGCGAACACCTCGAGCGTGTCGAACTCGGCCCAGTCGGGAGACGTGATCGTCACGGTGACCGAGATCGGCGCGCCGCCCGGTGACGGGAACACCCGGCCGAGCGCGTTCGTGGCACCGACCTTGACGTCGATCATCGGGCCGTTCGTGACCACTACGTCGCGCGGCGTGCTGTTCGCGCCGGTCTGGGTCTGCAGCACCGCATCGACCGCGGTGCCGCTCGACAGCGCCGACGGCGAGTCATCACCAACGCGGATGTACGTGCGCGGCATGCCGACCGGATCCGAGGAGGTCGTGTGCGTATCGCTGTTGCCCGCGGGCGTGACGAACAGACCGAGCGAGAGCTGGCTCAGCCAGTCGCGCATCACGCGATCGAGGCTCTTGATCTCGCGCACCCCGTCCGTGTTCGAGTCCGCGATCGCGAAGCCGTTCCAGATCTCGAGGCCGTTGAATTGATCGCTCCACAACGACTCCTCCGGGAGGCGGAGGTAGTCGTTCGGCACGCTCGTGTTCTGGTAGTCGCCGTAGATCGTGCGGTTCGCGTAGTCGTACTTGACGTTCGCGCGGTTCCACGCGGCCTGGAACTCGGTGAACCCCGAGCCGCGCGGATGGTTGACCTGGACCATCTTCGCACCGCGATCGCGCATCGCCGTGAAGATCTCCTTCGGCGTCATCGCGAAGCCGTCCATGCCACGGCCCCAGTCGATCGCGCCGTGGTTCGCGGAGTCGTTGTCGGGCTGGATCGGCCAGCTGTTGAAGTGGCCGTACGCGAACGGCGTGACCTCGATGCCCGGAAGCACGCGCAGGTATTGCTGCAGGTGCATCGACTCGACGAGCGGCTGCAGGTCGGAGACGTAGTCGTGGTCGGTGACCGCGAACATCTCGGTCCCCGAGGACACCGCGGAGCGAATCCGCTCGTCGGACAGCACGTTCGAGTCGGGCGAGCCGACCTGGTGGATGTGCCAGTCGCTCGAGAGGTACCCGGGCGTGGGCACCACGTGCTTGAGCGTGAACGTCAGCGAGACGTTCGCGGCGCCCGTGACGGGCTGCGAGTCGTACGACCACTCGGTGCCGCGCGTCGCGTAGATCCGGTAGGTGCCGTTCGCCGGGAGGTACAGCGCGGGATCGGTGCCATCGCCAAGGTCCACGGTGGTGCCGCGGATCGCGTGCGCCTGCGTGACCACATCGTCGATGCGATCGTAGGTCTCGAATACGCGCTGGTCGGGGAACGCCGGGTGATCCCCGATCACGAGCAGCCTGCCGGGGATCGGCAAGGTCGTATCGCGATCGACGATCTCGAAGTCGACCTTGATCGGTGACGGGATGACGAAGTTCATCGTGCCGGCGACGGGAGCAGCAGGAGACCGTCCGACGTTCTTGACCTCGGCGCGCAGGATCAGGTTGCCCGCGGTCGTGGGGACGTTGCCCGAGTAGGTGCCATCGGGGCCAACGTCCATGTAGGACACGATCTTGTCGTCGGGCTGGCCGTTGCCATCGGCGTCGACCGTGGTCGGGTCGAGCTGGCCGTTGCTGTTCCCATCGACGAACACGCCGACCCGGGCTCCGAGCGCTGGCCCGCCGCCGGAGAGCTCGACCTTTCCCGAGACCGCGCGCAGCTCCTCACCGTTGCCCGCGCGATAGACCTCGTCGACATCGGCGCCGTCCTTCCCCACGACGAAGTCGTAGGTCTGGAGCGCGCCCTTCCCCGGATCCATGTGCAGGAAGAACTTGTCCTTCTGGAGGATGTCGAGGATCGACGAGTTGCCGTCGAGGAAGATCGAGACGCCGGCGACCACCGCCTGCGCGTGCTCCACCGGCATCGCGTGGCGCGGCACGATGCCGTACGCGACGCCGGGGCCCTGGTACAGCACGTAGTCGATCGGCTGCGGGCGCGACAGCGAGGTCAGCGCCGAGATATCGGCGCGCTGGAAGCCCGACGCGTTCGTCCAGCCCTCGGTGAATCCGCCGGTGTCAGCGAGGGTGCCCAGCGGGCTGTTGATCTTGTCCTGGCCGCCGTTCCACAGCGAGTGAGAGACCTGTAGGCTCGTCGATCCGGGCGCGAGCACGTACGTCGTCGCGCACAGGACACCGTCGTCGTTGTCGGGATCCACCGTCGGATCCACCGGCAGAACACCGATGCCCTTGAGGTTCAAGAAGTCGTCCGAGGCGGCCTTGCCGATCGTACGGATCACCGCGACACCACCCTTGCTGCCGTCGCGCACGATCTCGACCACGTCCGGCTCGCAGGTGCGGCCGAGCATGTAGATCAGCCCGAGCTCGCCGAAGTGATCCTCGACGATCTGCTTCGTGCCATCCGTGAGCACCGCATCGACCACGTTGCCGCCTTGCGGGATCACGCCGATCACCCGCGTGGGTGCCTGGATGATGAACGTGACGCGATCGTTCTTGATGAAGAAGTCGCCGACCAGGCCGCTCTGCGCGGGCCCGGTCACCAGCTGCGCGGTCTCGGTGACCTCGCCGGCGAACACCTCTTGCGGCTCGCCGGTCTCGTCGGGGAGGTCCGGGTAGTAGTCGCTGAGGCCGCCTCCATCATCACCGCAGGCACCCAGCGCAATGACAAATCCGAGGCAAACAAGGCGAATCCGTCCCATCCGCCAATCGTATCCGAGGCGAGGCTGTCACCGACAGCGGTCTCGCGCTGGCATGTGCGCGGAACCACGGGGGGCTTGCCCTACCGGCGGAAACGCGCTCGAATGCCGCCGATGACCCGGACCGTTCAATGCGTGAAGCTCAAGGAGGACCTGCCCGGCCTCCCCTACAAGCCGTTCAACGATGCGCTCGGCCAGCGGATCTTCGAGTCCGTGTCCGCGCAGGCGTGGCAGCAGTGGATCGAGCACTCGAAGAAGATCGTCAACGAGTACCGGCTCGACCTGACGCAGAAGAAGTCGCACGAAGTGCTCAAGGAGCAGTGCGAGGCGTTCCTGTTCGGCGACGGTGGCAGCCTGCCGCCCGACTACGTGCCCGAGAAACACTGAGCCGCGATGCGCGCACTCGCGCGTAGCCTGCCGAAGCTCGCCGGGGGGATCCCGTGGGTGGAGCTCGGCGTCTGGCCTACACCGCTCCGCCTGCACTCGATCGCCGGCCGCGAGGTCTGGATCAAGCACGAGGGCGAGTCGCATCCTCTCTACGGCGGCAACAAGATCCGCACGCTCGAGGCGTGGTTCGGCCACGCCCGCGCCCGGGGCGCCACGAAGATCTGGGGCATCGGCGCGTACGGCTCGAACCACGTGATCGCGACCGTGTTGCACGCCGAGCGCGTCGGGCTCGCCGTCGGCGCGCTGCTGTTTCCGCAACCGGCGAGCCCGTGGGCCGTCGAGAACGCCGGTGCGATGATCGATACGCGCTGCGAGATCGTGCGCCTCCGATCCGTGATCGAAGTGCCGTTCGTCGGCATGGCGATCGCGCGGCGCGAGCGCCATGCCGTGGTGATGCCCCCCGGTGGCGCCACGCCGATCGGCACGATGGGAGCGCTCGCCGCCGTATTCGAGCTCGCCGAGCAGATCGACGCCGGGAGCGCGCCGCCGCCGAAGCGGATCGTCCTCCCGATCGGCAGCGGATGCACCACGGCCGGGCTGCTCGCCGGCCTGCAGCTCGCGCACGCCGTCGGTGCGTGGCGCTGGCCAGTACCCATCGTGCACGGCGTCCGCGTGACGCCGTGGCCGGTGACCTCGCGATGGCGGCTCGCGAACCTCGCGCGCGCCACGCTCGCCCGTGTGGCCAGGCTCGGTGGTCCGCGCGTCGGGATCGGCATCGGCGAGCTCGTCGACCGGCTCGTCGTCGATGGCCGCGAGCTCGGTGCCGGCTACGGACGCCCCACGCCTCGCAGCGAGGCGGCCCTCGCCACGCTCCGGGGCCCGCGCCTCGACGGCGTGTACTCGGCAAAAGCCGCAGCCGCGCTGCTGCGCCTGCATCGAGAGGGTGTAGGTCCGCTCCTGTTCTGGGCGACGAAGTCGGAGACCGTGCTGGGCTCACCGACCCTCGATGCCCTTGGCGCGGCTCCCCGCGCGATCGTCGACTGGCTGCGCTGACTGCCCCTACCGTGTCGAGTGCGTGAATGGACGTTCGATGAGGCGTCGCGTACGCTAGTCGCGTGAGGGCCACGCTCCGACTGGATCGACGTGCGACGTACGCGGACTACCTCGTCGCCGAGCAGGGCAGCCCGACGCGCCACGAATACATCGACGGCGTGATCGTCGCGATGGCCGGTGGCTCGGACGAGCACAACGCGATCACGAACAAGTTCGCAGCACTGTGTGTGATGCGCCTGACCGGGGCATGCCGGTCCTATTCTCCGGACCAGCGGTTCTGGATCGCCGCAACTCAGCGTGGACGATACAGCGATGGATCGATCATCTGCGGTGCGCCCGAGCACCCGCCGCATGACCACCAGGCAACGATCAATCCGATGGTCGTGATCGAGGTCCTGTCGCCGAGCAGCGAAGGGGATGACGAGGGTGACAAGCGAATCGACTTCCAGTCGATCGCCTCACTACAGGCCTACGTGGTCGCGGCCCAGGACGAACGCTGTGTGAAGGTCTATCGTCGAGGACAAGGCGGCGAGTGGCTAGTCGAGCCCGACGTCTATCGGGGCAGCGCGACGTTTGAGTTGCCCACGCTCGTGAAGCCGATCACTGTCACGGAGATCTACGATGGGATTCTCGACGAGGCGGGCCGCTCGCAACTGCGCTAACCCCTGCACTGCTAGCTGCTCGTCGGTGCGGGCGCGGCTTGCGATGCGATCTCGACAGGTCTTCAGTGAGCGGCGTCGGTGGCGGTCGGTTTCGTAGGCTGATCCGCAGCCTTCTTCGTCGCGGCCGGCTCGTTCGTCTGGCGCTTCTGCGGCGCCTTCGAGCGCTCGGCGCGCTGCTCCTGATCTCGCTCGCGCGCATTGTCGATGTACGCGAGGCACTCCTTGACGGAGCGATCCGAGGCGACGTTCTGCTTGTAGTAGCCGAGGTCGCGATTGGCGAGCCCGACGGCGATCGAAGCCGCCCCCTTGCAGTCGCCGGCGCGAACGCGGGCGACGATCGCGGTGTGCTGCTCGCGTGCCCAGGCGAGCTGCGGATCGTTGGCCGTCTTGTCGGCGGCGCTCGCGCCTCCGCTGTTCGCGGCGACCTTCGGTGTGGCCGGCGGTGGTGGCGCCGGCGCCGGGCGCACGGGGGCCTGCTGGTTGCGCGAGGGCGTTGCATCCACCTTGCGCGCGACCTGGGTGTCCGGCGCCTTCGGCGACTCCACTCTCGACGGCGACTTCGTCGCGGCAGCAGCGCCGCCAGCCGGGGGCGTGGCCGGTGCGGCCCCGGTGGTGGCAGCACCTTTGCCACCCATCCCAGGGCCTGGCGTCACAGCGTTGACGTTCTCCTTCGACAGATCATCCGCGGGCGTGGTGGCGTACGCGCGGTCCACTTGTTGTGCCTCGCCGTTCGCGGTGGCCTCGAAGTCCTTCACCGACGGGTCCGCTCCGCGGAGCTCCATGTAGGTGCCGCTCGGCTTCGCCGTGCCCGCCTTGGTGTTCTTCGTCGTGGCCGTGGTGGTGTCTTCGACCGTCCCCGCGACGTCGCGCGGTGCCGAAGGATCCTGCTTCGGTGCCTCGGCCTTGTTCTTGCGCTCGGCGCCGCTGACCTTGGAATCGACGACGGCGGCCTGCTGCTTCTCGAGCTTGCGTTCACGCTCGTCGGACTCGGCGAGCGACACGCGAAAGCCATCGGCCGAGTCGCCGCGCGGTGCGGATGCCGACCCGGCGCTCGAGCCATCGGCCGCCGTGCGCGTGACGCCCTGATCGAGGCGATCCTCGGCGGTGTCCTTCGCCGGCTTGCCGGCGACGATGCTCTGATCCGTCATCGACGGCTCCGCCCTGATCGACTCCGCCGGAGCCGAGCTCTCGGAGAAGTGATCGCCCTTGCGATTCTGCACCAGCGTGGCGACGCCGATCACGACAACGAGCATGGCGGCCGCGGCCATCGCGGGGTGCGCCATGAACGAGCGCGCGAGTCGGGCAAACCAGCCCTCCTGCTGCACGGGCTTGGGAGCGCGGCGGGCGGCTTCCTGGAGCAGCAGTGCGCTGACCGACTGCGGCGGATCGAGCTGGACCTGCAGGATCCGGCTGGCGCGAACCGCTTCGCGGGTCGAGGTCAGCGCCGCGAGCGCCGTCTTGTCCGCGGGATGCGAACCCAGATGGGTCTCCAGGCGCGTCTCCTCGGCGGGCGTGAGCTCGCCGTAGAGGGCGCTGATCAGCAGCGCATCGATTTCCTGGGGTTCCAACATCGGTCCGTGCGTCCTTATACTACTCGTTGTACTCGACGAATGACGAACGGACGAGGCCAAGGCTTTCAAGCGGTTGCGCTGACTTCGCGCTCGCTTTCATCCAGATGGGCCGCTGCCGTTTGTCGCTCGTTGATTACAGACGCAGGAGCACGCCGGAGGATCTAACGTGGTGCTGTATATGCACAACGCCGCGTGTCGCAGGTAGCAACACGCGGAAACTACTCAGTCCTTGTTCGGCTCGCAGGACCAGTTGATCGAGTCGATCGCCCACGCGTCGTCGCCACAGACAGATGCCGTTGCCTGCGCCGATCCCGTACCCGCGCTGGTCAGTGCGAGCTTTGCCGAGCCGGCGTGGGTCGAGCGGCGCTTCTTCGAGCTCGGCGCACAGACCACGCGCCACGACATCGTGCAGTCGACCGGGATCGAGCAGCTGTTGTGGATCGACATCTCGACGGTGTCTTCGTCCTTGTCCGTCTGGTCGAACGACGTGCAGCTCGCGAGGGACTTCTTGGAATCCCCGCGATCGGCGGTCGCGGCAGGGATGACGATCATCATTGCGAGGGCGCAGGTTGCCCATCGCGCCCAGGTCGTGGTGCGCATACGTGGTCCTTCCAGTGCCCGGACGGACGTCGTCCGGGGAAAGTCCGCCTGTGCGCCGCGAAGCAGCAGCACCGTCGGGGTTCAGGACATGAGACAGCGCGCCGGCGACTTGGTTCCGGGATTTTTCGAACCGCGTTGGGTTAGGGCATGATTCGCCAATGCCCAGTCCTCTCGACGTGTTCCGCGACAATGCCCTGGCCGGCCACGTGGCCCTCATCACGGGCGGCGGTACGGGCATCTGTCGGGGGATCGCCGCCGCCTATGCGCGACTCGGCGCGGACGTGTGCATCGTCAGCCGCAAGCAGGACGTGCTCGACGCCACCGCGCGCGAGCTGTCCGCGCAGTCGGGCCGCGAGGTGCTCGGGGTGGCCGCAGACGTTCGCGATCCGGATGCGATCGCGCGCGCGGTGAAGGCGACCGTCGAGCGGTTCGGTAAGCTCGACACGCTCGTCAACGGCGCCGCCGGGAACTTCCTCTCGCCTGCCGCGGCGCTGTCGCCCAACGGCTTCAAGACCGTCATCGACATCGACCTCAACGGCACGTTCAACGCCGCGCGCGCCGCGTTCGAGCATCTGTCGAAGACCGGCGACTCCCTGATCTTGAACATCAGCGCGACGCTCCACTACCACGGCACGCCGCT